>NZ_JACJSW010000002.1:0-2384 GCF_014698375.1 Microcystis flos-aquae FACHB-1344
AGTTTAGGGGGTAATGAAGAAATCACGGTTAATTACAGTATTAATGTCCCCGATGATAAATGGAGTTATTACAACTTTGGTCTGGGATTAAGTACCACTGAAGGCGTTACCGCAAATCTACCAATACGAGTAGATGTGGCGCGACTATTACCCCGTTTAGTGGCAGATACCAGCAGTTTACAAGCTTCGATGTTGCGGGGAGGTCAAACAATAGTCGAGTTTACGGTTAGTAATCAAGGGGAAATTGCGTCAGGACAATTAAATATTCTGCTTCCTAATGCTTCTTGGTTAAAGTCTGCTTCTTCGGTTACTTTACCGTCTTTAAATCCCGGTCAATCAACTAAAGTATCCTTATTATTACAACCGTCAGCGACCCAAGAGTTAACAGTTTATAACGGAAATGTCGTTATTTCCGGGGATGAAGCATCCTTAAGCTTACCGTTTAATTTCCGAGCGATTTCGGAAGCGAAAGGGAATCTTAATATTAGTGTTGTCGATGAATTATTCTTCTTTGCGGAAGGTTCACCCAGGCTAGAAAATGCGACAATTACCCTATTAGACCCCTTTACAGGAACCGTCATTTCCTCAGAAAAAGATGCCGATGGGATATTGTCTAAAACTGATTTAGCGGAGGGGTATTATAAACTGCGGATTACTGCGGATAACCATGATACTTATGAGCAGAATATTTATATTGGTGCGGGAGAAACGGAAGATATTCAGGCATTTTTGTCAAGACAAACGGTTAAATATACTTGGACAGTAACGCCGACTGAAATTGAAGATCGATATATTATTACGGTTCAATCGACGTTTGAGACTGATGTTCCAATTCCTGTAGTAACGATTGACCCGCCTTTAATCGATTTAGAAAATTTACAAGTGGTTGGTCAAGTCATGCAAATTGATATGACTGTGACTAATCACGGATTAATTGCAGCCAATGATATTAAGTTAAATTTTGGTGAACATCCTTTTTATAAAATTGAGCCGTTAATTAATGATTTTGATGGGTTAGCCGCAAAAAGTTCTCTAACTATTCCTGTCAGGATAACAAGAATCGCCGATTTTGATACTTTACCAAATAGTGCGGGAGAACTGTCAACTCTGGCGACACCATCAGTTCCTTGTTCAATTTCTGGTTCTCTTGGTTGGTCTTATCCTTGTGGAGGAAATGATGTCCAAAAATCGACAACCATCGCCTTTAATAATGTAGAAGGAAACTGTGCTGGTGGTGGTATCGGCGGCTTTGGCGGTGGCGGCTTTGGCGGTGGCGGCTTTGGCGGTGGCGGCTTTGGCGGTGGCGGCTTTGGCGGTGGTTCTATTTATTCGCCAACTCCAGTTGTTCTTGATATTAATCCCTGTTGTGTTGAAATTACCCTGTTTGAAAAAGATTTTTCTAGTTACTTTGAACCATTTGTAGAGACAGCAGAAACAGCAGTTAACGCCTATTTAGCAGTACAAACAGGTAAATTAGCCGAAGTGGATCTTGAAATTTCCGCCGAAGCGGAGGTTAAAACCTGCTGTGATCCTATAGGACTAGCTTATGGTGCTTCTGCTGAAGGAACAGGAAGGCTTCTTATCGGACCCAATCTATCTCAAGATTTTGAATTATCTGTACCTGAAGAACTATTATTAGGATCGATGTTTAGCAGTATCTCTCTATCAGGAGAAGGCTTAATTGGAATTACTGTTGAACCTTACATTAAGATTGATGGATTTATTGGCGAAGAGTGCGGAGAGGATTTTAAGATTTCTTTAAGTGGAACAGTAGGCTTAGACTTTAACGCTGGAATTACCGGTAATATTAAGGCAAAAGCTGAATTTATTAATGGTCAAGCTCCAGAATTTGAAATAGTAGCCGCCGAAGGCGGACTTTTCGGAGGCCTGTCTTATACTTTTGGTTATTCTACCAGTGAAGGGTTCTATAGTTCTTTTGAGTCGAGTGGATTGTATCTGAGTGCTTATGCTAGTGCTTTTGGCTATACTCTTAGTCCTTTTGATAATCCAGCCACCCCAGAAGTTGAAACCCGTAAATATTTAATTGATCCAGTCAATTCAAGTAATGTTTTTGAAATTAACAATATTCCCGTCTTTAATTTTGATGTATCCTCTCTTGAAAAAACTATTACTGAACAACTGCAATCTCAAGCTAATGAAATACTATCAAGACCAGAATATCAAGGATTTCTGATAACATTAGACAAGCCAGAAAATACCAACAATCAATTGTCTGCTTCAGAGGAAGCAAGTGTTTGCGCTCAAGTCACCATCAAAATCGACCAAGAAGCAGTAATGACCCGCGCTGCCTTCCTTGGCAATTTAGAAATAGAAAACGGTAACGCAACCAACCTAACCAACCTCTCCGTTATCCTTCAAATCAA
>NZ_JACJSW010000020.1:0-1986 GCF_014698375.1 Microcystis flos-aquae FACHB-1344
TTGTAAACTAATCTTACACAGCCCAATGTGCGCCGCAATAGCGACTCTTGTTCTGGTGTCGGGTAAAATCGAAACGAATAGGCTTTTTCCATATCCCGCATTCTAGCATATATCGTGTAAATGTGCTAATATTTGACGGTAAAGCCGTCGTAGAACGACGGGGTTTCAGACCCAAAATTTTCGATGACGGTTAACCATATATTAGGGGTTGGCAAAATGCTAACAGTGACGGAACTATCCCCTAATTGTTCGGTTTGCTGGTGTTGGCTGTTGATTTTTTAACTGGTTCTATGGCTATCTACTCATCCCCTCTCAAAATCGGTAACTTAGAAGTGCATAGCCGGGTCTTGCAATCACCTTTATCCGGTGTCACGGATTTAGTTTTTCGGCGCTTGGTGAGACGCTTTGCTCCCGATTCCATGCTCTATACGGAGATGGTCAACGCGACAGAAATCTCCCAGCTGCAAGAGTTACCGCAATTGATGGTTATCGGGGACAAAGAACAACCAATTAGTATGCAGTTATTTGATTGCCGTCCCGATTTTATGGCTGTGGCGGCGGAAAAAGCGGTTAAAGAAGGAGCGATGACCATCGATATTAATATGGGTTGTCCAGTTAATAAAATTACTAAAAAAGGCGGCGGTTCTTCGCTTTTACGACAGCCAGAAATTGCCGGGCAAATTGTTAGGGAAGTGGTGAGAGCGGTATCGGTGCCGGTAACAGTGAAAACTCGCTTGGGATGGAACGCTCAGGAGATTAATATTATCGATTTTGCCCGTCGTTTGGAAGATGCGGGAGCGCAAATGTTGACCCTGCACGCACGCACTAGGGAACAGGGTTATCATGGGCCAGCCGATTGGCAATGGATTAAACGGGTGAAGGAGGTTTTATCGATTCCTGTCATCGCTAATGGCGATATTGTTTCTGTGGAAGCGGCGATTAATTGTTTGGAATTTACCCGGGCCGATGGGGTGATGTGTTCGCGGGGAACCCTCGGTTATCCCTATTTGGTGGGGGAAATCGATTATTACCTCAAAACAGGCAAAAAGTTGCCGAAACCCACCTCTATTGACCTGTTAAGCCTAGCTAAAGAGCATTTACAGGGGCTATGGCTATACAAGGGACAACGCGGTATTTGGCAAGCGCGGAAACATCTGGCTTGGTATTGTCAGGATTTTACTGGTGCGGCGGTTTGGCGCGAGCGGTTTTCGCGGATCGAATCCCTGGGGGAGGGCTGTGATTTAATTGATGGAGCTATTGCCCAATTAAACCTTGAAAACGAGAATATTTACAGATAACGGTGCTACAAGCTGTAGGTTCTTACGAACCTTTTGCTGGTTCCTCAGCATCATCGACAAGGTACATTTACTGCCAAGCCCGCTCACGGGTTTCAGCTTCATGGCGCAATTTGCTTGCCTGCTCCTGACTATCGATAATATCAGGTCGAGAGCCAATAACCCCAACGCTGAGAAGGTAAAATACCCCCATATTTGTCTACATCCGATCGCACTCCCGTCCGTCGCTGTGCCTAGACGTTTTTAGATTATTATCATTTACTTGAATCAATGATCGTGGTGCGTTCCCCAAAATTGATCGCTGCAGCGGTAGGACTTGCATGAGGGAACGCACCCTACCAGATCTGCACTGAGTTCTGTTGTTGCCTTGTTAGGATTAGGAGGATTAGGGTTAGTCTCTAGCCTGACCAAGCGAAAATAGAAATAGTAGGGTGGCCATTGCCCACCTTACCGCTTTTTCGGTCATAATAAATCCGAATTAGGGCGAACTGTAGTAAAATAGTAAACGAACCTCTTAAGCAGGGTTTATAAGGATGTCCAGACGAGACGATCTACATTTATCATTACGTCATACTTTAGAGAATTACAGAGAATGATTGATCCTATAATAATGGGAAAATCCTCAGAGTGAGGAACTCGCATGAAACCAGCATCCCTGATTCAACTAACCGATAGTCTGAAAGCCCTTTAT
>NZ_JACJSW010000200.1:0-1778 GCF_014698375.1 Microcystis flos-aquae FACHB-1344
ATTGACCACTGTTACATTTGGTAAATCGAGGAGTTGATCAAAATTTATCCACATAACTCACCTCCTGTTCTGTGTCCCTATTATACCATGCTCACACAGAACCTAGAAGAGCCCAGTCCTTAGCTCCTTTGTTATTTGAGGATGAAGAAATTGATGATAGCTCCGTTGATGTGATTAAAGCGAGTCGCAGTGAATCGGTGCAATCTAAAGAGAGAAAAAAACGGAATCAAGAGAACCTCCCTGTGCATAGTTTTCGGACTTTGTTGGAAGACTTGGGGACGATTTGCTTGAATACAGTAGAATGTACGATTAGGGAGGGAAGTTATCGTTTTTCTAAGATAACTCGACCGACCCAACTGCAACAAAAAGCGTTAGATTTATTGGGAGTTTCCTTGATTTGTACCCAGTAAAGGGGCATCAGAAATTCTCTTAATCCCTTCTACAGCACAGGTTATGGCTTTTTGTCAACGGGGAAGTCCAGGTATACTCGGAGGAAGAATACCAAAAAATCAGTCAAAATATTTAATTTTGGGGTTTAATCCCGATCACATCGAGTTATAATCCCCATTAGCGGCTAATTTTCTGGTTTTTGCCAGCGAAATTGATAGACATTATCCTGCGCTCCCCATACCTGCCGACCAAGGCTATCATAACCTCGATCGCTGGTATCCATGCCCTGGGAATGTAGAATAATTGTATTAGTTATTTTCACCGCACCTCTGGCATTCGTGGGACAACCCTGGGGGGGAGTTTCTCCCCGATAACCCCCCGCTATCGGTTTTAAAAACACAGTACACACCGACTCGGCCAAATCTGATACATTCAATTTTCTTTCTGTCAAGTCTTTGTTACAAAAATTAATAAAGTTAGGGGCATTATTTAACTTATAAGCTTTTGATTCCACAGTGGAATTATCGGGGCTAGGTTGAATGACTAAAATTCTTTGACGATAGGGTTGATTTAAGCGATCGATAATCGCCTGTTCCTGATAAAGATAAATACTATCCTGTTTCGGGGAAAAATCCACCGCACAGGTAGTCATTTGCACCTTAGCAATGCGGGGATTAGTCTGCGCTTGTTGCGTCGTATCCATGACCCCAATTAAATGATTAGCCACCCCTTGTACTTGCGGGTTAAGGGGCAAAGATTGAGTGAGAAAAAACACCAGAGCGATCGAAGTTTTCAGCATGAGGGGAGGCTTGATTCCGGTTAGTCTCTAATTAGCTTAAACTAATAAGCAGCAAGATCAAAAATTCCCCTGGCTCTCTTGTTCCTGGTGTGATCAGATTTTCTAATTATCAAAAGCTGCTAATAATCATAACCTAAAATTCTCAAAATTACTAAACCCATAACCTTGTCTTTTAATGAGTTTAATCTTATTACTGGGACTTAAACAAATTTCAAGCCCAAATAAAGCCTAAACTGGCTTTGTAAGCGGCAAACACATCCCGATTCTCGGTCAGCCACTCAAAGAAACGGAAAGACATCGCTGTCCGAAAAGCTTCTAAAGCTTCCACAAAAGTGTTTAAAGGTCGATTCGCCCACCGCCTTTGCAATCCCCCAGTTAACTTATGCCACAGGATAAATGTATAGGCACAAAACACCAGGATAAAATGACGAAGTAAGCTTCGTTTATCCCTGACTTGATATTCCCTTAACCCTAACCATCCTTTGGCTTCTCGGTAGAATACTTCCACCCAATTTCTTTCGGTGTAAGTCTTGACTATCCACGACGCTGTTACTGTATCTGCCTCAACTACATTGGTGATGAAATAGTC
>NZ_JACJSW010000201.1:0-47407 GCF_014698375.1 Microcystis flos-aquae FACHB-1344
ACTGTTACTGTGCTTGGTTCACAGCTTTCTGGGATTTGTCTTGACCATCGAATAGGTAAAGGTTCTGTGCATTTAGCTAAATAGATTTGTCTGTCTTTGAATTTAAAAGCAGACTTAGTAAATTCGGCACTTCCTCCTTGATGTTTTTTCTTAAAGTTAGGATACTTAGTACGACCAGCAAAGAAGTTAGTGAAAGCTGTTTGTAAATGTCTTAACCCTTGTTGTAAAGGTACACAGCTTACTTCATTGAGAAAGTTTAATTCTTCTTGCTTTTTCCAATCGGTTAGCATTGAAGAAGTTTGAGCGTAGCCTACTCTTTCTTGCTTTTCGTACCAAGCTTGTGTTCGTTCGTGGAGAGCTTTGTTGTAAACTAATCTTACACAGCCCAATGTGCGCCGCAATAGCGACTCTTGTTCGGGTGTTGGGTAAAATCGAAACGAGTAGGCTTTTTCCATGTCTCACATTTTAGCATATATTTCGTAAATGTGCTAATATTTAACAGTAAAGCCGTCGTAGAACGACGGGGTTTCAGACCCAAATTTTCGATGAGCGATCGCATCGAGTGGATTAATGCCCTATCAACCCGTCCCTCCCTAGAAGCGGCGGTGACGGAGGTAGTGGAAAAAGTGCAAGATAAATTAGTTGGATCGGCAGATTTAGCCATAATTTTTATTTCTTCTGCCTATGCCAGCGACTATCCCCGTTTAGTTCCCTTAATCTTGGATAAACTCTCCGTTCCTGTCCTGATCGGCTGCGGTGGGGCGGGGGTTGTCGGCATGGATGACAGGGAAAAAGCGCGAGAAATCGAAGCGAGTCCGGCTTTAAGTCTCACCGTCGCCCATTTGCCCAATGTGGAAGTACAGCCTTTCTATATCGAAGCGGCGGAAATGCCCGATCTCGACAGTTCCCCCTCTAGTTGGACAGAATTATTAGGGGTAGAAGCGGCCAAAAATCCCCAATTTATCCTTTTAGCCGATCCTTTTTCCAGTCGCATCAATGATCTGTTAGAGGGTTTAGATTTTGCCTACCCCAGTTCGGCCAAAATCGGCGGTTTAGTCAGTGGTGGCATGATTGAACGTTCTGGGGGTCTATTCTACCACGATCAACAAAAACCCCGTAATACCTATCTCTATCGTCAGGGAACCGTAGGAATCGCCCTTTCTGGCCATATTATCGTCGAAACTATCGTCGCCCAGGGTTGTCGTCCCATCGGACCGATTTATCAGGTGAGTGAGGGAGAACGCAATATTATCATCTCCATGACCGGTAAAGGGGCCGATGGGACCGCGCAACCACCTTTAAATCTACTGCGGGCTTTAATCCCCTCCTTGAGGGAAAAAGACCGAGAATTAGCGCAACACTCCCTTTTTATCGGTATTGCTAGGGATGAGTTTAAAATGCAGTTGCGGCCCGGAGATTTCTTAATTCGCAATGTTTTGGGAGTAGATCCTCGCCAAGGTGCGATCGCAATTGGCGATCGAGTTCGTCCGGGGCA
The DNA here is from genome assembly GCF_014698375.1 of Microcystis flos-aquae FACHB-1344. Taxonomy (NCBI): domain Bacteria; kingdom Bacillati; phylum Cyanobacteriota; class Cyanophyceae; order Chroococcales; family Microcystaceae; genus Microcystis; species Microcystis flos-aquae. The sequence goes on from NZ_JACJSW010000201.1 coordinate 1,496, forward strand.
GCGGGTACAATTTCACCTGCGCGATGCCGAGACTTCCGCCCTAGATTTAGAATTACTTTTGCAAGCTTTTCCCCAAGAAAAACCCGCTAGTTCAGATATACTAGGAGCTTTGATCTTTTCCTGTCTCGGTCGCGGGGAAAATCTCTACGAAAAACCGGACTTTGATTCGGGTCTTTTTCAGCGTTATTTCGCCAATATTCCCCTCGCTGGCTTCTTTGGCAATGGAGAAATCGGGCCAGTGGGCGGTCGCACTTTTTTACACGGTTATACTTCGGCCTTTGCCCTCTTTCGTCAGGGAATTTAATGCTATACTAAATAGTTAGTACGCTAGGGAGTAGAACGATGGTAAAAGCGATATCTTTCTCTGAGTCGGAGATTATCTATCCCGATAGTGACGGTAAACCGATGGCCGATAATACCAAACAGTTTCGCTGGATCGTGACGATCAAGGAAAATCTCGAATGTTTATTCGCAGAGAATGACAATGTGTTTATCGCCGGCGATCTGTTGTGGTATCCGGTCGAGGGGGATAATAAAACCTGTCAAGCGCCGGATGCTATGGTGGTGTTTGGCAGACCCAAGGGCGATCGAGGTTCCTATAAGCAATGGTTAGAGAACCAGATTGCGCCGCAGGTAGTCTTTGAAATTCTCTCTCCGGGCAACACTAAAGCGGAAATGCGCCGAAAATGGCAATTTTATCAGCGTTTTGGCGTAGAAGAATATTATCTCTACGATCCCGATGCTAATTATCTACAGGGTTGGTGGCGAAGGGGTGATCGATTGGAGATGATTCCCGCGATCGATAATTGGCAGAGTCCGCTTCTACAGATTCGTTTTCAACTGGAGAGTCCCCAGTTAGCTATTTTTTATCCCGATGGCTCGCGGTTTTTGACCACCCTAGAAATCAAGCAAAAAGCTGAATTAGCCGAACAACGAGCCAATGCCGCCGAACAGCAAGCCCAACAGGAACGTCAACGGTCCCGGGAAGCTGAGGCAAAATTAGCCCGCATAGAGGCGCAATTACGGGCCCTGGGGATTAATCTAGAGGAAAGCTAACGAGAGGCTGGAAGGACGGGATTTAACCAGTGGAGAATCTCATCTTTGAGACGGGAATTATCCCGGGCAAGTCCCTGTTTTAACCATTGGCCGATCGCATCGAGGGGAGTAAATACTTCTCCGGTTTGCCAACTGACATCTTGACTCAAGGGAGTGAGATGATTGCCCGGGAGAGTTCGCAGGGCAATTAAATCATTAAAGCGTTTTTTTAGCAGGGGATTTAATACCAGAGATTGATCGATCGTGTCGTCTTGAAAACGGATTAAAAGATTGCGACGAATGGCATAATCTTGGAAAATTAACTCGTTTGTTTCTTCGGGGGAAGGGGTAAATTCGAGGTTAAAAGTGGTGTCAATTTGCAAAGGTTCGATCAAGGGAATAGCTCGACGAATGGGATAATTATTAAAGGAAATGAGTATATTTCCCGCCCGTTCCACTTCGTAGAGACTACCGATTAATAAATGTAGTTTACACCCCATACTGTGACCCAATCCGTAGATGGGGAGATAACCTTGGGGCAGACTATGATTCCAGCGCAGACGTTCAATAATATTATCAAAACGGTTTAAAACAGTGCGGGCGATCGATTTATGATCGAGGGTATTAACAAAGGGAGTAGCAACAATAGCGTATCCTGAATTCCCAAGACTTTCTAATAACCAACGATAGGTAATATTCGGGGCTGCCGCCACAAATGCCCCCCCTAAAAAGTGAATGATACCCCGGGGACGACGGGGGAGAAAAACCCAATTACCTGCTATTTCTTGCCAATTCATACTAAATCCAGTTATTAAAGACTGATTATCTATTCCTCTTTTTGCATGAGTGCCTCTTGCATGAGTGCCTATCCTTATAAGTAGCCTATACTCAACGGATTTAGTATTAGTCACTCACCAAATAAAGACTACTTCATATTATCCTAAATCCTGTTTAAAAGGGATAGGAGATTAGCCAGAGATTGGCACCGCCAGATCAGGATAACTGCTGGCCCAAGTCATCAAAAATCGGGCTGAATAGTTCTAGGCCAGTTTTTTCTTAATAAAAGCCACTAATTGAGACATTTGTTTCTTCATAGTTTCCATTTCTGTTTGCATTTGGGCAATTTGGACCCGGAGAGTCTGAATATCGGTGCTATAATCCCCGGTGAGTTCCTCTAGTTTCGGGCTAAAAACTGTTGGTTTGGGGGAATATTGTTTGGCCTTAGCCCTCGCTTCTTTAATCGCTTGTACCAATTGTTTTTGGTCGAAAGGCTTCTCAATAAAGGCAAAATGCTGGAAAGGTTCGGGGATTTTCTCTACTACCTCCTCTTTCCGTCCCGACATTAACACTAGGGGGATACTTTTGAGATTATCTTCGGTTTGGATTTGCTGAAACACCTCCCAACCGCTCATTTTCGGGAGAAGGAAGTCCAAAATAATCAAATTCGGGTTTTCGGTACGGATGAGATTATAACCCTCTAATCCGTCTTTAGCTTCGAGAAATTCAAAGTTACCCTCTGGTAACATATCGCGAACGTGCATCCTGATCACTTTACTGTCATCGATAACGAGAATTTTATGATTTGACACGATAGACACCTTAGAAAAGAGACAATAGATAAACTCGATGATTCGAGGGGGTATTGGGGGAAACTTTCGAGATAGGGATTGGGGATTCCCAAAAAACCCTTAGAAACTAACATACACCATAAAGAAAAAACCTCGGTTAATGTCCGAGGCTGCTGTTGTAGGAGAACTCAATGCAAAACAAAAGGAAGATACCAAAACCAAAGAGGTTTTTATCGGTAAATCACCCTTATTGTCCCATTGTAACCCCTGTTTAAGCGTATCGGGATGAAGTAGCACTTTTTAGGGCTAAATAACCTAAACCGAGACATAAAAGCGCATTTACGCCCAAAAATGTCCGAGCGATCGTACCAGAACCTAACCAGATCAGAGTAGGATCGATAACAGCACTGATACCTAAAGTCACCGCCATGGCTAAAGATACCCCCACCGCTAACCATTTTGCTTGGGGATGACCCAAAAGCAGCGCAATCAGGACAAAGGGCAGGATAACACTAGCAAAAAGCGGATTAAGGGCAGAACTTCCCTGAATAACACCTCCTAGGTCAGAAAGAGAACTCCCCATCACTCGGAAAGGCCATTGGGGTAAATCGAAGATATAAAGACCTCTGAGGAAAAATAAGCCAGAACTGCCAAAAATCAGACCAGCATTGAGAAAACCATTCCAAGAGAAGGGAAAATAATTTCTCAGTAGCCAAGCAAGCAAGTAAGAACCCAAAACCATGCCAATTTTGGGCAAAACCGCCACCGCGCCGCCATCAATCCAGAAACGGGGATTGAGATAACCGTTATCGCGCAACCAACGCCAAAAATCCCGGAAAGTAATCTGTCCTTTCAGGGCCAATTGTAGGGCATTGCCCGCGTCTAATTGTCCGGCCCCAAAATGATTAAAGGGATCATCATTAATCTTACGGGCCGACTGTTGCAAAACCTCTAAAACTGCATTGGGTTCTTTAATTCCCGCAGCCTTGATTAAAGCTACCACCCCGGCAACGTGAGGGGCAGCCATGCTGGTTCCCTGAAAACCGAGGAACGCCGGTTCCCCCCCCTTAGCCGGATCGATGGTTTCTTGGACAATTTTACCCGTATCGGAGCCGCCTGGGGCAGCAATATCGATTCCGGCCCCGAAATTAGAATAGGGGGCTTTATTTCCGGAGGCATCTACCGCAGAAACGCCGATAACGTGCGGAAAACGGGCGGGATAGGCGGCGGAATTATCATCGGCATTACCGGCAGCGGCGACGATTACCACACCTTTACTATAGGCATATTCGATCGCCTCTTTCATTACTTGGGTTTCGCCTCCACCCCCTAAACTCATATTGATGACATCGGCTTTATTATCGACGGCAAAACGGATCGCTTCGGCAATATCTCCCACGGTTCCCCCACCCGTCCCGGAAAGCACCTTGAGGGGCATAATTTTGGCTTTGTAGGCGATGCCGGCCACCCCGTAGTTATTATTGGTCGATTGGGCAATTGTTCCCGCTACATGGGTTCCGTGACCGTTATCGTCCTCGGCATTGCTGCGATCGTTGACGAAGTCGTAGCCTTCGACAAACTCGGTTTCTCGCAGATCGGGAACTATTGATACACCTGTATCAATAACAGCGACGGTGATCCCTTCACCGTGATTTTCTTCCCAAGCACGTTCGATGTTAATTCCCCTTAGGTTCCACTGTTTGCTATAGTCGGGGTCATTGGGGGCGATAAAAGCATGATAAATATAATCGGGTTCGATCGATTCGGTGTATTTTTTTAGGTCGGAATTGCGGAGATTTTTCAGGAGTTTGCTATCTCCATCGATAATGTAAAGATGTTCATCGATGGAAAAAATACTATTTAAACTGGTGGTTTTTCCCGCTTTTTTGTTGATAGCATTTAACTGCTCATCGAGGACGCTGACGGGTATATCGTCTTTAAAGTCGATCAAAATTGATTGATATTCGCCCCGATTTGCTAATCCAGTAAAGTTAAAGAGAGCAAATCCTAGACCGATAATGAATAGGGTTAACAATAAAAGTTTTTTCATAGATTTCCTAAGAATTGATCATTGCCAGCCAAGGTTTTTTTAGTTTTGATGAGAAAATCTGAGCGAAGTTCCCCTATTTTTGTCTCGGTTAAAGATAGAACTAACCAGTTACAAAAAAGTCACCTGTTGTTTATTTTAAGCTCGATCGCCGATCGCTGTTAATTGCCGACTGGCAAAAATAGCTTCGTAGTGGCGATAATGTTTAAATTCCAGGAGATTATAGAAAGGATCCTCCAGGAAAAAGGTTTTATGTTCGGTTATCTCCCCAGTAAAGCGAGTTTTTGGTTCTAGATAAAATTTTAGTTGATTGACTCGCGCTTTTTCGAGAAGATTGTCCCAATCGCTGGCATCCGGCAGAATTAGACCAAAATGGCGAGGATAAATGCTATTTTGGGGAGTAAGAGGCATTTCGGTGACGTGAGCGACTACCTGATGACCGGAGAAATTTAAGATTATCGCTTTCTCGGTTTCCCTTCCTGCTAAACAACCTAAACCATCACAGTAGAAGCTTTTAGCGGTGGACACATTGGTAATCGGAATAGCGAGATGAAAAATTGCAGGTTGATTCATGGCGATCGATTTTATCCGCGCTCTACTAGGTTCTATTGTAGCGATCGAGGGGCAACTGTTACAGGAATTTTTTAAAAAATTGGCAATTACCTAAAGTTGGCCGAATGAATCTAAAAACCTTGTTGGATAATATCTTTAGGCTTTTTTGACATCAAAAAGTGCTGGCCTTTGCAGTAATCGGGGGGGAAAATTAGGCACTTTTTCCCTGAAAATGGGTAAAACCCCACACCCCACACCCCACACCCCACCTAAAGACTTTGTGCGATTCTAAAACCAGCGTGTTGATAAAAATTCCGGCGAAACCAATTGCGATAGTAGGGTAGGATTTCTGTGCCGTTAGTTACCCAAGCTCCTCCTAACATCATTTTATGTTGACTATTAAAGAAAGGAGTGGAATTGTCAGCATAGAGGTAATGGGGTTGAAAGTCAGTTAAGGGATTAAAATCATCTTCTAGCCATTCCCAGACGTTACCGCGTAAGTCATAAATTTCTGAGTTATTGCCCGCATTTTTTAACATTCCTACGGGAGTGGGAGAACAGAATTTTAAATTGAGGTTATAGTCCTCAAAGTTATCGTTTTCTAGGGTATAACATCGATTTTTTTGACTGCCATAGGTGACTAAATTCCATTCAGCTTCCGTCATTAAACGTATTCCTTGACCTTGAAAACGACAGTAGGCGATCGCTTCATAATAGTTAACTTCTACCGGCCAATCAAGAGGTAAATCGAGAACATCAAACATGGCTCGATATTGATAATTTCCTCCCTCATCTACCAGCCAAAATTTAGGATATTTGACTCGGTAATGATTTTTCCATTGCCAAGCTTCTTCATCCCAATAGCTGGGATTTTCGTAGCCACCATTATCGACAAATTCTTTAAATTCTCCGTTGGTAATCATATATTTACTCACCAGAAAATTGTTAACTTGAACTTGACGATAACCATACTCGTTATCCCAACCATAAATAGGAGAATCTTGGGGTTTACCAATTTCCACTATTCCCCCAGAAACCTCCACCATTTGGTTAGGATAAGCTTGACCAAAAGAAGGGGCATAATGCCACCCTTGAGGACGTTGCAGACGCTCTAAGGGCAGTTGTCTGAGTAACATTGAAGATGTTTCAAAGTGAACACGCTGATGCTCAATTCCCATCATTAATGACCAGAGAGAATGCTGAGGATGAATAGGAAGATTAAGGGGGGTATTTTTAATTATTTCGACCACAATTTCATAGACTTGTTGCCGATATTCCCAAACCTTAGCCACCCCGGGCCACTGAATATGGGCGATAGCAGAGTTTAATTCTGCGGGAGTTGCCGGATCTACTCCCACTCCAAACAATAATTCGTAGTCAGGATTAGGGCTTTTTTTTAATAGGTTAACCAGCTGCAATTTATTAAGATAAAAAGCGGCAGCATGACCTAAATAAAAAATGAGGGGATTTCTTAAATCGTCAGGGTTACAATAAAAAGCTTCTTCTTTGATGATGCTTTTTAACAGCATATCTTCTAATTGCCAAGCATTTTCAAAATAGTCCAGTAGATTTTCTCGACTACATTTATTTAGAGATATAGGAGCCTGTGCTTGAATCTTTTCCATGTTTTTATGCCTCTATTACTGATGATAATGTTTTCGTTATTTACAGGTATAACTGACAGAGAATTAACCCGAATAAATTTTCAGGATCGGTGAAAACCCTAAGGGGTTTTAATCCCTTTGATTCTAGGTCTTTTTCCATAGTTTCTAGGTTAAATTTACGCGAAATTTCTGTCAAAATACTTTCTGATGCTTGAAAATTAACTGTTAAATCGAGTTTTTTAAGATGAACATGGTGAGTTTTTTGACAAATTAAATACATTTCAATTTGGGATTTGTCTTGATTATAGATAGCTTGATGACTAAATAAATCAAGGTTAAAATCAGCTTGAAAACGCCAATTTAAATGGGAAAGCATATTTAAATTAAAAGCTGCTGTCACCCCTTGGGCATCATTATAAGCTGCTTCTAGAATTGCTGACGGTTTTTGGAGATCAATCCCTAATAAAAAATAATCTCCAGCTTTTAGGACAGTGGCAATTTCTTCTAAGAATTTATCACATTCAGATGCAGAAAAATTACCGATAGAACTTCCCAAGAAAAAAATCATTCTGGTATTATAGGAAGTGTTTTGATAATAAGCTAAGGCCTGTTCGTAGGTTCCAATTAACCCCTGAATGGGTAAATTAGGATATTCTTTTTGTAATTCTATGGCACTAGCTTTGAGAATAGTTTCACTAACATCGATAGGTACATATTTAGAGGATTTTTGTTGCCGATAATAAGCGTCCAATAACAGACGAGTTTTCGTGGAACTACCACTACCTAATTCGATCAATTCGCAGGGACCTGTATAGGCGACAATTTCTTGAGCATATTCTTGGAGAATAGCGGCTTCTGTCCTAGTGGGATAGTATTCTGGTAATTGACAGATTGCTTCAAAAAGTTGGGAACCTTGCCGATCATAAAAATATTTAGATGGTAAACTTTTGGGGGTTTTAGTTAATCCTTTAATCACATCTTTTCCCTCGTCTTTAACCATATTTTGACCGGTGGCAGAGGTAACTAAATACTCAATTTGTAATAGTTCTTGTTTAGATGGGTTAAGTTGCATAGATTCTCCGATTATTCTCCAGTTTTTTGATTGTTCTCGATCAATGCCGAGGATGAAATCCACTTTGACAGCTTGAATACTGGCAGCGATTATTGTTCTTTGGTAATTTTACCACTAAAACGCCGCAAAATTTACCTCTTGTCTAGATAGACAAAGTTTATGGATGGTAAATAAAAGCTGTTAAATCCATCGAGATGGGTGCTGATATTATCCAAGCAAAATTACCGTTTCAATTAATCAGTAAAGATTGCATTTCCTCTAAGGTAAGATTTTCTTGGATATAGCGAGGATTAAGGGGATGATAAGGACTAGCAAGACGATCTATCTTAATAACTCTAGCAGTTTCAGGAATGATCGGAATATCGGGATCGTAGGGGGTGCTGCGGGTAAGGGAACTAGAAAAACCTTTAAAAATAGAGATTTCTTCCTCCTCCCCATCCACAGCAATAGTCACTAATAAAACCTCTTGGGGATTTTTGAGGGTGTATTGTTCGAGTTGTCTACCAATATTCATAGAAAAATGGCTAATTATCGATAGCTAAAGACCTCCTATTGTAAAGCTGAACGTCCCTGTTTGCCAAGGCGAATAAGAAGAAAATGGGCAAAATAGAGAGTATAAAAAGAGAGACCAACTAAACCAAAAAAGCCCAAAACATTAGCGGTAGCTTCTGAATGAAAAATCTCGCGAAACTGCCAAGGTGCTTCCTGCCAAACTTGACAATAGGGAGAATTTAGCAATTCCCCTGACATAGCACAGGAGAGAAAAGGTAAGGTAGAAATCGCGCCCAAAGGACAATAAATCGTTACTGCCCAACGCCAAGCAGTGGTGACAAATTTAATTGGACTGGCGGGTAAATCTTTAATTTCATCGTTAATATCCACCCAAAACCAGAGGGAAATCGGGATTAAAATCTTAGCTAAAAAACTGGTAACAAAACCAATCGGCCAGGAAGCGATCATTAAATATACAGTAATTAATAAAAGACTAGCCACTCGCCAATAGATAATCAACAATTTTTGTAATGATTCGATTTTTGCAAATAAAGACCAAATTAACAAAATTGCCGGAATAATCACCGTAAATAGGACGGCTAAACGATAATCTATCCAAACGAGAGGACGAAACCAAAGTTGATTCATAAACTATTCAGACATAATTACACTGTCAATATTTTACTGTCTTCGGACGCAGGAGCCAAAATCGGCCACAGCTTGACCAACAAACAAAAAAACGAGGGGCGATCCCTTTATAGCTGAGATCGCCCTAAAGCTAGGATTCTACTGTGAGGAGAGAAAAAACCGCTGCCTGACTGCATTAATCTTCATAAATGCGACACTCGGCGGCATCGGGATTAGAATCACAATAATTTTCGAAGTAGGTTTTTTGGGGGTGGTCCTGACGTTGGTGAGCGGCTTCTGCTTGTAATTCTTCCACCGCATCCCAAGCGGCGGCGCATTCGCCAGAGGTGGCACCTTCCGTACTACAGACGGCTCTGGCGTTTTCTAGCTCTTCTTGAATTTTATCTTGGATATTGCTCATGATTCCTCTGGAATTGATCTATTGACACTCTAACAATTATACAGTCACGTTCTCAAACCACAGGATCGGTTATCCCACTCGATCGCCTTTCCTGTGCTATGAAGCCGATCCTAGCGCAATTTTTCGGGAATTTAACATCAAGATTTCCTGACCGGGCCAATTTTTAGCCTACATTCCGCACTGGAGAAATGCCAGAGAGATTTCTCCCCGACATAGACAGCGAGCAGAACCATATATCGACTTATTTAGGCCGTCTTACACCAAATCCGTTTTTAATAGTGTGATTAACTGCCAAGTTATCGATTGTTTTTCCCCGCTCCAGTGCTTTGGCACTCACCTACTCTCCTATACCTTTTACACAGGATTTAGTATCATTCTAGGGACTAGGGGAAAAAGACTGTTTTGCTGGCAATAGTCAGCATTCCTGTCACCAAAATGCCGACAATACTAAGGAATCCAATGGTGGTAATGTTGACTCGTGCGTTGAGATCGTCAACCCGCTTTTCTAGTCCCATAACTTTGGCATCTAAGGCCTTAATATCTCCTTTAATTTCTCCTAGACTGTTCTCGATCGCTTTCTGTCCATTTTCTAGGTTTGTCAGTCGGGACTCGATCGCTGTTAGTCGGGATTCGATCGCTTTCTGTCCGCTAACGATTAAATCTTCTAACCTTTTCAGATCATTCTCGGTAACTGCTGTCATCAGTGACAATCCTCTTAAAGTTGAATTTTTCCTAGTCTCCTAATCAATACTCTATCAATATTTTCTCGGTCGGGGACTCTTTCAAACAGTAATTCACAAAAATCAGATTCCCTACTGAGAGCGCCTAGTGATCCCGTCAAAACTGAAACATTTTTTGATTCGGTTACGGGGACAGCAGCACGGGCATTTATGGCTGTATAATTCCCGTTGATATTATTAGTAATAAAATCTGAGTGCAGCAGGACGGCACGGCAGCAGCGATCGCTGATAAATTGGTAGCTAGGGGAGTCCCCAAACAAGACATCGTTTTAGCTTACCATGGGCCCCCTGTGCGACAATATACCGAGTTTGCCCTTGGCTAAAACCATTAATTGATGACTTTGCCCATACAAGTTTTACCCCAAGACGTAATCGATTTAATTGCCGCAGGAGAGGTAATCGACTCTTTAGGCGCTGTGGTGCGAGAATTAGTCGAAAATGCCATTGATGCGGAGGCCGATAGGATTACCATCGATATATCTCCCCAAAACTGGCGAATACAAGTATCGGATAACGGTGGGGGAATGTCTAGAGAAGATTTGCAACTGTGTAGCTATGCCCACAGTACCAGCAAAATCCGCCAACGGGACGATCTTTGGCAGATTACCAGTCTCGGATTCCGTGGTGAAGCTTTGCACAGTATCGCACAGGTGGCGCATCTGCGGGTTGCCAGTCGCCATGACGATGATTTAGGTTGTTATTGTCTTTACAATCACCAAGGCGAGCCGGGTAATTTAGAAACGATTCCTATAGCTATCGGTACTATCGTCACGGTAGAGAATCTCTTTGGTAACTTTCCCGTGCGTCGTCAAGCTTTACCGTCAATTAACAAACAATTAAAGGATATACAGACTTTAATTCATAATTTTGCTCTCTGTCATCCCCAAATTACTTGGCAGGTTTTTCAAGATCATCAAGATTGGTTACGCATTAGTCCGGGTAAGGATGCCAGTCAAATATTACCCCAATTAGTTAAATCTCTGCATTTGAACGATTTAGTATCCCTAAAACTTGACTTAACGACTCCTGACGCAGAATCTGCTCAAATTGAATTAGTCATTGGTTTGCCCGATCGCATTTCTCGCCATCAACCAGATTGGGTTAGAATTGCTGTTAATGGGCGAATGGTGCGCTCATCGGAGTTAGAACAGGCAATATTTGAAGCTTTCGCTCGCACAGTCCCTAAAGATCGCTATCCCGTTTGTTTTCTCCATCTACATCTTAACCCTCGTTCGATCGATTGGAATCGTCACCCAGCCAAAGCGGAAATATACCTGCATAACCTCATTTTTTGGCAAGAACAGATAATTTCAGCCATAGACAAGGCGTTAGGACTAAATCCCGAACATATACCCGAAAAAGCGCAAAATCAGCGCGTCAGTCAAATTCTCAAGGCTGCCGAAGAAAAAAGCACCTATACAATAGGGGAGAAATCCCCGAAAAATCGGCTGGAATTAAAGGCAGTAGCCCAAATTCACCAAACTTACATAGTTGCCGAACATCCTCACGGATTATGGTTAGTCGAACAACATATTGCCCATGAGCGGGTTTTGTACGAACGTTTAGAGGATAACTGGGAAATCGTGCCGTTAGATACTCCGATCATCTTAAATCAGTTAACTACTCGACAAATCGAACAATTACAACGTTTAGGATTAGAAATTGCTAGTTTTGGCGATCGCTCTTGGGCAATTCGTAGTATTCCTGTTCTACTAAAAGAACGCGAGGATCGGGCTGATGCTTTACTAGAATTAAGTTTAGGGGGGGATTTACAAACCGCTCAGGTGGCTACCGCTTGCCGGAGTGCTATCCGCAACGGTACAGCTTTAAGTTTAAAAGAAATGCAGAATTTACTCGATGATTGGCAAAATACCCGTAATCCCCGCACCTGTCCCCACGGAAGACCGATTTACTTATCCTTAGAAGAAACTTCCCTCGCTCGCTTCTTCCGTCGTCATTGGGTTATCGGCAAAAGTCACGGCATTTAATCAGTTATCAGGAGATAGGAGTCTCCGAGTCTCCGAGTCGGGAGATAGGGAGATAGGGTGATAGGGATTTAGGGGTTTAGGGAAATTTCAGCCAAATGCTCCACTTCCCCAGTTCCCCAGTTCCCCACTTCCCCATCTCTCAATTGGGAGATATTGCTAGGGAAAAACGGAAAGTGCTGCCTTTACCTAATTCACTTTCCACCTCGATTTGACTTTGGTGTAATTCCACTAAACGACGGGTAATCGCTAAACCAATACCACTACCCCCAGAATAACGGGAACGAGAACGATCGGCCCGCCAAAAGCGCTCGAAAATAAAGGGTAAATCCTCTGCTGCGATGCCAATTCCTGTATCGATAACGGCAATTTGTAGGCGATTTTTGTCCCTTGTCACTTGCAGGGTAATTGCACCATTATCGGTGTAACGAATGGCATTACCGAGCAGATTAACTAAGATTTGTTCGAGGCGATCGGGATCGGCCATGACAGATGGTAAATTGGGGGGACAATCTAACTGTAAAGTCGGTCCATCTTCTAATAATTGATCGGCAAATTTTTCGATGAGAGAATTTAACAAAGGCAATAAATTAACAGGTTGCATTTTAATCGATAGATAACCAGATTCCGCTCGCGATAGCTCCTGTAGATCGTGGGTTAAACGTTCTAACCTGCGGGTTTCTTTCACTAATTTCTGATAAAGTTCTGGATTAGGTTCGATCGCACCATCGGCTAATTCTTCTAAATATCCCCGTACCACAGTTAAAGGGGTGCGTAATTCGTGGGTAAGATCACCGATTAATTCCTGGCGCCGTTTTTCCACATCGGCTAAACTAATCGCCATCTGATTAAAACTGATGGCTAATTGATTTAATTCTGGGATTTCGCTTTCTGGAACTCGCGCCGATAAATCCCCTTCAGCAAAATTTTTAGTGATTTGTTTCATTTGTTTTACCGGTTTCATAATGCGTTGAGAAACCAAAAAACTCAGATAACCAGCCGTACTTCCTCCCGCAATGAATGACCAAATGGCACTACTATCCCAAGCTGTCTCAAAACCCCTAACCAAGAAAGTTCTCGCTGATCGCACGGTAAAAAATCCCTGCCTTTCTAACTGTTCCAAACGCAAAACAAACATTCGCGGAGAAGATAATTTAGCAATGATAATAAAGCTACTCAATCCCACCACCATAACGAGGAGATGGGATAAAAATAATCTGGTTCCTAAGCTTAATTTTGGTGGCTGCATATTTGTTTAAAAACTCTATTTGTTGTCAATATTATTGAGAGACTGCTGCATAAATATAAAAACCTTTGGCTCTTCTCGACTCTGTGTGATAATGAGTGCTGATCATTCGTAGGAGTTTTGCTAGGCAAGGCTTTGAAGACTATATTTCTGGAAAATTATCCCTATTCTTCTTCCTTCCACACAGAAACCAGAAGAGCCAACCTTTTTGGCTAATATCTTTTGGTCTTTTTGAAATCAAAAAGTGCCAGCCATTGGATTGTTCGGTGGGAAAATTTAGGGACTTTTTCCCTGAAAATTAGGTAATTCGCCAATTCAAAAATGGGGAAAACCCTACACCCTACACCCCACACCCTACCCCTAGGAAAAACTTTTTGCCGCAAACCCTATTGACAGGGTTTCTCATAAAGATGAAGTATAACAGTATTTGGCATCGACAAAACAAAAACTTTGTACCTCACCATTAAGATAACGTCCCTAGATTCGGCTACAGCATCATAAAGAACTCTATCGGGTTCTTCTTGTTGAAGAATCTCTCGTCAAGCTATGCTGTGAGGGGAGAGTAGGTCAAAACCTAACTTTTTGCCGCTCTATGCTATGGTATCAAGATGCGCTACTCTGTTAGGAGATGATTTTGCTTGAGTCATCTGCTCAAAGTAGCGTCTGTTTTTTAACCCTTACCCTTAAAAGAGAATCTTTTCTGTATGCTAGAGGCTAATAATCAGGGAGAGAATCAAATATTTCTCTATGAAGTTGTTTTTTCCGGTTCTTCTGGCTCTTTGCCTCAACGCTTCTCCCGGACAGTCCTGCGAGTACCTAAAAACCGCATGAGTCAAGAAACACAGCGCCTCCTGCGCCAAGGGGCTAAGATTCTCAGTATAAGGCCTCTTGACCCAGAAACTGCCCCGATTAAGCCTAGTTTACCACCTCAACCTTGGTGGATAGAGATCACCACCACTCAGCCGAAATGTCTCTATTATTTCGGTCCTTTCGAGAGTTTTTCTGAAGCTTTATCCCATCAATCCGGTTATATCGAAGACCTCCAATCGGAATCTGCCCTGGGAATTAACAGCGAAATTAAACAATGTCAGCCAGAGGTTTTAACTCAAGAAGATTTTTAATATATGGTATCTAATTTTACAGATTTTTAGGAATAGTTAGTTTCCTCTTGTTTTCGTTTAATAATGCCTTTACCCTCACAGAATTTACAGGGGACGGATTCATTCTCCGTCTCTAGATAGATTCTTTCTTTGCCCTGGCAGTGGGGACAGATAACTTTTTCTTCCCACCAATAATTCTCTAAAAAAGCCTCATCGGTAATATAGGTAAAATCTTCAAACATTGGCTTGTCCTCTTATCGTTGAGATAGCTTAATCTGGATTCATCTTTCAACCTGAGAAATTGAAAATCACTTTTACCCCCATCGTAAAAAAGATCGGGTTCATTCTTCTTGAAACTTAAATTACTTCATATTTATTTATGTTTATTAATATATGATGAGTGTTCACTATCAATCGGGTGTATCTCATATTTGTGAATTTATCTCACTTATGGTGATCAGCAGAAGTTATACTAAATCCGTTGAGCATAGGCTACTTATGAAGACAGGCAAAAGGCACTCATGCAAAAGGGGGAATAAATAATCAGTCTTTAATAACCGGATTTAGTATAACGATTCTGGTTCCAATCACACAATTTAGAGAACCGTTAAAAATCTATGAACTCCCGAAAAGGCTTGCCATATAAGCATTTCACATCTAAGTACAATTGCTTATTGCAAAAGTGGGATGCTCCCCGGGAGATCGGGAGAATCTATTACATCCAATTAGCTGAAACAGTCCGCTTGCAGATTGCACCTAGTCCAAATAAACCAAATCCTAATAAACCAAAGACAGTGGAAGGTTCAGAAACAGGTTGACTAGATTGGGGAACAAATCCATATTCTAAGTGATCTACTCCAAAGCCTACATTGATCAAAGTCTGAGATATTGAGATAGCTGAAATGCCTGCTAAATTGATAACTCCAAAAAAGCGATCATCAACTGTTGTTCCGTCGTTTCTGGTATCGCCAATCTGTCCCTGACCAAGTGCAATAGTACCTAAAGAATTTCCTTGTGCATCAAACCCTTCAAAAGTTAGTGGTGTTTGATCTATTCCGCCAAAGCTTGAATATGAATCTGTCCAGACAATACCTACATGAGTAGGAAAGTTTCCTAAAGTATTGGCATTAAAAGTAAATTTAAAGCCTCCTATTATTCCATTACCTACTTCAACGAGATCATGACCTTGTTGCCCGTTTCCATCAATCACTCCGTCGTCAATATCAACAGAATCTGTATAAAAACCTGGACCTTCCACGCCCAATGGTAAGCCACTAGCACTAGAGGCTGTAACACCTGGCACATTCAGGGAACCATCCTCAAAATTCTCAAGGTAAAAATAGCTAAAGTTAACATTTTTAAATGGACTATCATTAAAGCTAAGATAAGGAGTTGGTCCGAGTAATGTTGGAGCAGAATTTACAACGGGAGTTTCAATGACTGCACAACCGAGGAAAACTCCAGTAGCTAGTGTTATGGTGGTAATTTTATTAGCCATTCTTTTAGCCTCATCAATTCCTGCTTCAAGCATAAGCCTGATTTCAGCTAATCTAAAGTCGGATGGTGGCGGATAAAGGCGGGAGTTTTATTAATAATCTTGACAAAAAGCGGATTATAGCGGATAATAACGGGTGGGCGTTAGAGGTATGAAGCAACAGGTTAATGGACGTACAAGCGGTGTCGAAATACGTGGATGACCTAGTTTTCGCACAAACGGGGCAACATCTTGACAGTCTGCAAGTTGCGATTCTGAAGGGAGTCCTTAAGGGAAAAAAATATACCCATATTTCTGAAGAATATCATTGTTCGGCAGGGCATACTAAAGATGAAGCTTATCAACTGTGGCGCATTCTTTCCGAAGCTTTAGGAGAAGATTTAAATAAGTCTAATTTCCGTGCTACTATTGAAAGATTAGGAGTGGCAAATGCGTACTCCAATATGGTTAATCCTGTGCAAATCGGTAACATTAACCTCTGTGCTAATCCTTCACAAAGTTATGAGACAGAAAATATTGAATCAATAATAGAAGAAACTGCTATACCTTATGTTAAAGAAAGCCTGACAATTCTGGAAAGAGAAAGACAAAAAGCAAAACTAGAAATTATTCCAAACTTAGTCGAGCTTGGCTTGACGGCCGAGCAAATTGCTAGTACGTTGGGATTGTCTCTTGAGCAAGTTTAAAAATGTATTCCTTAATTTTATTTAATGAGCATTGTCCACACAATAGAGATAATTTATGTTTGTTTTTATAAATGCACGTCATCAGCTATCGAAGATTACGAGAATTTACGAATAAACACGCTGATTCCCGAATAGCTTTAGAAAATTGGCATAAAATTGCCAGTCAAGCAATTTGGTATAATTTAGTTGAGGTTCAAACAGTATTTCCCCAAGCAGAAGCAGTTGGTAATTTTACTGTTTTTAACATTAAAGGAAATCGTTATCGCCTTATAACCAGTATCGATTATCAGAAGCGGCTAATTTATATCAAGTATGTTTTAACTCACGCTGAATACGATAAGGAGCAATGGAAAAATGACCCTTACTTTTAATCCAGAAAAATACAAAGAATTACTAGCTCGCCATTTACCTAAAGTTATCAGAACAGAAGCAGAAAATGAAAAAGCTCTGGTTATTGTCGAAGAATTGATGCACCGTCAGCATCGAACTCCCGAAGAAGATGAACTTTATGAGCTTCTAATTTTTTTAATTGAGAATTTTGAAAGAAGCTTTTATCTACAAGAATCAACCACACCTAATTCTATGTTATTGTTTTTGATGGAGCAACAAAGCGTTAACAAGAAAGACATAGCCATAATCCTTGGCTCTGACAAAATTGCTTCTAGTTTAATTGCAGGAAAAGGGTCAATTAGCCAAGAACAGGCGAAATTATTAGGACATTTCTTTCATGTAGATTATAGTTTGTTTATGTAGGGTTTGCTGAAAAAGTAGGGGCGAAGCATTCGGATAGGAAATCTACAGTTTCAGCGATAGGTTATGCCCGAATGCTTCGCCCCTACAAGACCACGATTCTCTGAAAATCTTGCACTTGTTTTGCGAAATAGACCCCTAAAACCCTTACCTCGTCTATATTTCACATTTATTCAGCCAACCCTAATTAATTATCTCCTCGCCAAAAAAAATCAGGAGCAGAATTTCCACTCCCGATAACCTATTCACTTTAGACTTGCCAATTTATTGGAATATACTGGCAACCTTGGCGCTTACGTCCGGTTGAGTTTCAGCGTAGATATTTTGACGAGTAGCGGCGATTTCTGTGTAAGCTTGACGCACTTCCGAGTTAACTGCCACCGTTTTCACATCGTAGATACGGGTAGCCAGTTGGGGATAGAAACCGATAGCGACAATCAAAGCGAGGAAAGAGACAGCGATAAAGATTTCTCTGGGTTTAGCGTCACTATATTCTGATTCATGAGGGAGGACACAGCTAGTACCAAAACAAACTGCCTGTTCGTTACTTTTGTTGGGGAGAATGTTAGTAATATCGCAGGAAGAACCATCTCCGTAGAAAACTTGACGAAGCATGGAGAGTAGATAAATCGGGGTGAGGATTAAACCAACGGAAGCGAGGAAAACAGTCACAACCCGGAAGGTTTGGCTATAAACGTCACTGCTAGTGACACCGATGAATACAGTAATTTCACTGGCAAAACCGCTCATTCCGGGTAACGCTAGGGAAGCCATGGCGCCGGCAGTAAAGAGAGCGAAGACTTTCGGCATCGCTTGGGCAATCCCACCCATCTCGTTTAAAGCTAAGGTATGGGTGCGGTCGTAGGTGACACCAGCAAGGAAGAATAAGACGGCGGCAATTAAACCGTGGGAGAGCATTTGTAACATAGCACCGCTAATACCCACATCGGTGAAGGAAGCAATCCCTAAAAGGACGAATCCCATGTGTGAAACCGAGGAATAAGCGAGACGGCGTTTCATGTTTTGTTGACCGAAGGAAGCGAAAGCACCGTAGATAATATTGACGACACCGAGAATCGCTAGAATCGGGGCAAAGTAGATGTGTGCATCGGGTAGAAGCCCCATATTAAGACGGATTAAACCATAACCACCCATTTTGAGGAGAACACCAGCGAGAATCATCGATACAGGTGCAGAAGCTTCACCGTGAGCATCGGGGAGCCAAGTATGGAGGGGGAAGATGGCGAGTTTGACCCCGAAAGCGATTAATAAACCAGCGTAAAGGACTAA
The DNA here is from genome assembly GCF_014698375.1 of Microcystis flos-aquae FACHB-1344. Taxonomy (NCBI): domain Bacteria; kingdom Bacillati; phylum Cyanobacteriota; class Cyanophyceae; order Chroococcales; family Microcystaceae; genus Microcystis; species Microcystis flos-aquae. Next base: position 20,206 of record NZ_JACJSW010000201.1, read on the forward strand.
TTCTAAAGCGAGGGGATAATCTTTAAATCCTAATTCCGCCATATCAAAGGTCATCGCACCACCACCGTAAAGGGCCATGGCTAGACCGGCAACGAGGATGAAGATAGAAGCGGCGGCGGTGTAGAGTAAGAATTTAGTGGCGGCATAACGACGTTTTTGACCACCCCAGATGGAAACGAGTAGATAAACGGGAATCAACTCGATTTCCCACATTAAGAAGAATAATAATAAGTCTTGGGCGACGAAAACACCAATCTGAGCGGCGTAGAGCAACAGCATCAGGAAGTAGAATAAACGGGGTTTGCGGTCTACTTGCCATGCGGCCAAGATAGAAAGGGTTGTCACCAATCCTGCTAATAAAACTAACGGTGCCGAGATACCATCCACCGACACCGCCCAACTTAAACCAATTTGGGGAACCCAATCGATTTTTTCCACTAATTGTAGGTTGGGGTTGCTTAAATCATATTTTTGTAAAAAGACGTAGCACATTAATATAAAGTCTGCTAGTCCGACTCCAAGAGCGAACCAACGAACAGTTTTTCCTTCTTTGTCGGGGATTACAGGGATCAGGAAGGAGGCAAGCAAGGGGAGCAAAATGATGGCACTGAGCCAGGGGAAGTTAGCCGTTAGCATGGCAGTAAGAAAAAATACCTATTTCGTTATGTGTTCATTTTATGCGACTTTGTAAAATTTTGTGAATATTTTTTGTCCTACCTTTACCATAGGCTTTTATCTATAATTGGCGCATCATCATCGATTAACCCAAATAAGCTTGTTTGACGCGCTCATCCCTGAGTAAATCCCCGGCTTCTCCTGCGATAGTCAAGCGTCCCGCTTCCAAAACATAGCCGCGATTGGCAGTTTCTAGGGCTAAATTGGCGTTTTGTTCCACTAACAGGATAGTTACTCCCGATTCGTTTAATTGACGGATAATACTGAAGATTTCTCGCACTATCTGCGGCGCTAGTCCTAAACTGGGTTCGTCTAGTAACAATAACTTGGGACGACTCATTAAAGCTCTGGCAATCGCCAGCATCTGCTGTTCCCCACCGCTTAGGGTTCCCGCTAACTGCTCTCGGCGCTCCGATAGTCGGGGAAACAGTTGCAACTGCTCTTCGATATCGCTTTTTACTCCTAGGCGATCGCTTCTCGTATAAGCACCTAACTGCAAATTTGTCAAGACTGTTTGACGCGCTAAGATTCTTCTCCCTTCCGGACTATGGGCAATTCCCCGCTTAACGATTTCATGGGGCGGTAAATGGGTAATATCTTGACCCTGATAAATTATTCGCCCCGTCTTTGCCGTTAAAATCCGAGATATCGTCTTTAGAGTCGTCGTTTTGCCCGCTCCGTTCGCTCCAATCAGGGTGACAATTTCCCCCGTTTCTACCCCTAAGCTAACCTGCTGTAATGCCTTTATTCCGCCATAATTGACCGATAAATCGCTAATTTCTAACATAAACCCAGTCAAATCCCAATAGGATCACTATAGCAGTGATCACTGCCATAGTGATCACTGATTATCTGCCTAAAACTTCCAAGACCACTGGGGCAACTCCCGATTGGAAGACACCGATAATCGCTGCCGCACCTCTGGAAAGGTCGATGACGCGACCACCGCTAAACGGACCGCGATCGTTAATTCGCACCACCACCGAGCGCCCGTTACGCAGATTAGTGACCCTAACCCTAGTGCCGAAAGGCAGATAGCGATGAGCGGCGGTTAAACTACTAGAGTTAAAAGTCTCACCACTAGCGGTGCGACGACCATGGAAACCGGAACCATACCAGGAAGCCATTCCCTTTTTACGGGGGCGACTGCTGGTTTTTACCTCTGGGCTTGTTTTCGGCTTCTCTGCTGGTGTCACTGAGGCAGGATTGCTGGCTGGGGCATTAGTCGAGGCCGGCTTGACTTGATTGGGTTGTGATTGGGGTTGTCCCGTCGAAGGAATGGCCTCTTGGGTTCGGGGTGTAACGCTTGCAGGGACGGTATTTTCTTTGTCCACTAGGGACTCCAAAGTTTTTAGAATTTCGTTAGCATTATCTTGAACCGAACGTGATATCTTAATAATTGAATCATTTGTTCGACTATTAGAAAAAGCGGACAGAATGGTTTGAGAAGTGGACTCGATAACAGTTTGACGATCTACGCTAATATCCGTCAGGCTGTTGCTGTGTCCTACTGTCTGGGAACAAATTATCGAGGCTGTAGTCCCCACTACGGTAAGGGCAGTTACAGCTTGTAGTTTGTTGATCAGTTGTTTATTCATAGACTTTCTTATTGTGCGTTAGCAAGTTCCCAATGCAAAGCTGAAGGAACTTGCTAACATTCCTTTGTGCTTGCAGAGCTAACTTGGTTGCTTTCTGTTCAACCGTATCACGGAAAATCGGTTGGTCATTACGAGAATTTATATCGTTATCGGGCAAGAGAATCAAAAATTTAAATAAAGGGTTGACTTGATCTAAAAACCAAGTTAAGATGGAAGGTTTTTAATTTTTTGTGTCCTAGAGGGGGTCAAAGTTAGGAAAACTTAGGAAATTAGTGAAATGTCGAGAGGTAATAATGCTAGTATTGACAAGGGTTTCAAGGATTATCAGCCTTCCTCGATTTCCCTCTATGTATGCAGACAATGGTTAATAAAACTGTTTTCTTCGCTACAAAAAACCAGATTTTTAAGATCAATGTTAAATCAGATCAAGGGTCAGAGATTAAAAATTATAATAGGGGCTTGACAAGCGACTAAAAATAAGTTGTTATTAGCCAAACTTAACTATAGAATCAGAAATGCTGATACAGGCTCATACTAAATCCTGTTTAAAGGGTATAGGGGATTGGGGAAGTGGGGAGTTTTTTGCTGTGAACAGTAAACAGTGAACTGAAAACCCGCATCTGATCACTGAATACTGACTCCTAACCCCACGAAAGGCTTTTTCGGCAAACCCTATCTAATGTGTGTTGGGTTTTTTTAGGTCAATCCAACCGACAAGAGCGGCTATAAAATCTAATATAATCAAGACAGCAGGTCATCCCATAGGTAATTCTCAAATGAATTACAAGATTGACATAGAACAAGAAGAAGATGGACGATATATTGCTGAAATCGTCGAACTTCCGGGAGTTTTAGTCTATGGCAATAGTCAACAGGAAGCTATTGCTAAAGTTCAAGCACTTGCCTTGCGTGTCTTAGCCGATCAACTTGAACAGGGAGAACTTCCAGAAAATCACCTAAATTTATCATTTGTTGCTCTATGAGTCAATGGTCAGCAACGAAAGCCAAACAAGTTTTAAAAGCATTAAAAAGCATAGGTTGGAAAATTAAACGTAGTGGATTGTTTCAGCTAAAATAGGGCAATAGATTTCGGCTTAAAGTCTTAAATTATAGAATTTATAGCATTTTTCTAATACACAAAATTAACTGAAACAATCCAGTAGGGTGTGTTAGCGATAGCGTAACACACCAATTTAATAATAAATTTGCTGCGTGGGGAGCGGATTATTGATTTTGGTTTTTTAACAGAATTGGTAGCCGCAAACACACACCCTACCAGATTAGGCGATCGCACTCAACCTAATATCAACAGACTTTCTGTTTCACTATCAAAAAATTCAACAATAATTAAAAAATTATCCCTTAAAATTTCGATAATCTTTGCAGTGGGACTATTGCCAATACGAAGATAGATAAATTTTGGTGGATGACCATATAATAGACTGCGCTGATGAAAATCGGCATCTTTAGAGACAATTACAAAATCGTTGAATTTGGCAAATTCCCAGATAAGTGCATCATCAGTATTGATCAGTCCTAAAGTCTTGACGCGCTGAGAATCAGAATATAAATCAATTATTTTATCAATAATCCGATCTGACAAATTTTCATCTAATAACAGTTTCATAAGGAGGTGATAAATAATTTTTTCTCTCGATCAGCAGCAAAAGCCAAACAAGCTTTGATATCCTCGGAAGTTAATTCTGAAAAATCCTCAAGAATTTCTGCTTCTGTCATTCCTGCTGCTAAATATTCTAGAATATCGTACACAGTTATACGCATTCCTCGAATGCAGGGTTTTCCGCTGCGTTTTCCAGGTTCAATGGTAATAATGTTTTGGTAACTCATAATGCTTTAACTATTTTTACCTTCCCAATTATATCTTATTCGATGACAGAGATCGCACTCCACCCCACCGACAAGAACGATCACCCTTCAACTTCGTACCACTCTTAGGGTGTAAAGTGCGAAAGCGTAACGCACCAATTTAATAATAAATTTGGTGCGTGGGGCGCGGATTGTTAATTTTGGTTTTTGATCAGAATTAGTAGCCGCAAACACGCACCCTACAAGATTAGTAGATTAGATCGCGCTAATTTAAACCTCTCTCTTTAATTTCTTTAAGGGTTTTATTAACAGCATATTTTGCATTGATACTATTAATCAATTCAGTTTGATTATGTTTTTGAGCAACTCCCAATACATCAACAATCAAGTCAAAACTTCCGTCAGTATTACGAATCCAACCTAGATCATAATCTCCCTCTAGCACAGCAACAATATCTGATCTAACTCTTTGACCGTTAGAACCACGAACATCTGCTTCACGTTTAACTATTATTCCTAAATCCTGCAAAGATTTTACTAAAATTTCAGGATCAGTTATTTTAGTTGTTAAAGTAGAAAAATGACCGCCGCCGCTTTCGTGCTGACTATCTTGATCAGGATTTCTCAACTTTCTGAAAGTATTACGCCCAAGAAGTTCTCGAAACTTTTCTTTAATGTCAGAATCTAGATCCTTTCTAGCTAATATGGTTTCGATAATTGCTCCTATTTCTGAGTCAATTGGTATTGTAGCTAATGCTATAAGAAGTGCAATTGCTTCTGATTTACCCTCCTTAGCTTGTTGTTGAATAATGGGTAAAGTTTGAGGGTTATCTCGCCAATGGGTTGCTAAAGCTTCAATTGCTTCTGATTCACCCTTATTAGCTTGTTGTTGAATAATGGGTAAAGTTTGAGGGTTATCTCGCCAATGGGTTGCTAAAGCTTCAATTGCTCCATATTCACCCTTATTAGCTTGTTGTTGAATAATGGGTAAAGTTTGAGGGTTATCTCGCCAATGGGTTGCTAAAGCTTCAATTGCTTCTGATTCACCCTCCTTAGCTTGTTGTTGAATAATGGGTAAAGTTTGAGGGTTATCTCGCCAATGGGTTGCTAAAGCTTCAATTGCTCCATATTCACCCTTATTAGCTAGTTGTTGAATAATGGGTAAAGTTTGAGGGTTATCTCGCCAATGGGTTGCTAAAGCTTCAATTGCTCCATATTCACCCTTATTAGCTAGTTGTTGAATAATGGGTAAAGTTTGAGGGTTATCTCGCCAATGGGTTGCTAAAGCTTCAATTGCTCCATATTCACCCTTATTAGCTAGTTGTTGAATAATGGGTAAAGTTTGAGGGTTATCTCGCCAATGAGTTGCTAAAGCTTCAATTGCTCCATATTCACCCTTATTAGCTTGTTGTTGAATAATGGGTAAAGTTTGAGGGTTATCTCGCCAATGGGTTACTAAAGCTTTAATTGCTCCTGGTTCACCCTTATTAGCTAGTTGTTCACCCTTATTAGCTAGTTGTTGAATCTTATTAGCTAGTTGTTGAATCTTATTAGCTTGTTGTTGAATAATGGGTAAAGTTTGCGGATTATCTCGCCAATAATTGGCTAAAGCTTCACCCGCTCTACCTGCCGCTGATTCACCTTGTCTAGCAACTTCCTGTAGATAAACTAACGCCTCAGAATGAATTTTAGCAATTCTAGATAATTGATTAACAGCTTCCCTTGCGCCACTCCAGTAATGTTGCTCAATTGCTATGGATTGAAGAACACTCCATCCTGTCGGATCATCTTGCCAAATTGCTCCAATTTTAGCAACTGTTTTTTCTTTAAAATCAGTATCCATCTTATAATCATAAGATAATTTAAGCAAAGATTGAAGACTATCTAACAATCGCTGACTTAGTTCAACATAAATAGACTGATTTCGCAATTCTCCATAACAATCTGCTGCCAAAAAAATATGAGGGAATTCCGGATCTTTTTCCTCTATATCAATGAGATAACTAATTAATTCTTCAGCAATTTCTTTAGGAAATTCTGCACTTAGCATCCCCATCAATAAACATAAAACTTCTTTCCAAACAGGATCTGAATAATGTTCTCCAAATACTTTACTTTTCAATTCCTCAAGACTAATTCCGTCTGGTAATCCTCGGTTTTTAAATCTTTCATAAAACTCGCAAGCACAAAAGTATTCTAAAAAAGTTCGATGAACAAAAGCAAAAGCATTGCCACCTAAAGAACAAAGAATAAAATTACGATAGCGCAGTTGTTTGATAATTAAATCAGTCAGATCACTAGCGTCTCGTTTGTTAATTCCTGTTCCTTCAAGATATTGAGTCAAAATGTTTTCTAATTCTTCCTTATAGATCAAGTTGGCAGCTAACCCTTTTTCCCCTGCTTGTATGGCACTTGCGACTAAACGAAGAATGTCTCTTTTATCCCGTAGATCAATATTATAAAGATATTTTTTCAGTTCAGGATCAATTAATCCTTCCTTGGTTTCAAAATCCCATTGATGTAATAACACCTCTGACGCTTTTTCATAAAGTTTTGAGCGATCTCTTGGTAATTCTTGAGTTCGATTCAGAATAGCCATCATCGTTAATAATAAAGGATTTCCTGCTAATTCTCGAATCGCTTTTGACTCCTTAATTGCCTTTTGTAAACGTCCTTGTTTTTGGGTTTTATCATCTCGATTTTCAAAAGCTAAATCATGCCAACGTTTGATAAAATCTTCAATCTGATCTTTATCTAAATCTTGGATCATAAAATGTTCAAAACCAGCATGATTTAATTCTTCTGCTTTATATCCTAACCAGCGAGAAGTGACTATAATCTGCACTTGAGGATATTGAATACTAAAACGTTTAATATCCGTGACAATTTCTTCTCTTAATTGGGGATTAAAAACTTCATCTAAACCATCAAAAAGCACAAGAGCCTGACCTTTTTCAAGCTTATCATCTAAAGCAAGTTGATTGAGATGACAAATCAGATTACCTTGATGGAAAAATTCTAGAATATTCTGACATTTTTTTTCATCCTTATCTCTGGCATAAATACGCAATTCTATCAAAAGAGGAAGGGGAAGCAAAACACGCTGACTGGGTTCTTTTTCAGCCCAATTTAAAGCTAAATACTGCAATAAACTCGATTTTCCCGCCCCCGGATCACCTAAAATTACGGTTCGTCGGTATTCAGAAGAATTGACGATATACAAAACAGGATATAATTTTTCATTGACATATTTTCGCCGTTTTCGTTCTAGTTCTGCTTGTATTTGTTCTAACTCCGCTTGAGTAATTTCTACCCTATCTACAAGTTCCTGCAGCACTTCTTTAGGTAATTCATAAAGTTGAGGAATAAATTGTTTACATCGTCTCACATTTTGCGGCACAAACATTCGCCAGAGTTTGATTTGCTCATAAGTCGTTGTGTCTAAACATTCTAATTTAAGATGGCCATATTCCTTTTTTAAGCCTTCCGCATAGTTATCTAAATTATAATCTGTTTTAACTCCTGCTATTTCTTGAATATTTTGGCTATTTTTATCCTGTAACTGAACTAAAAAAACGGCTCTTAACTTTTCAGAATTTTGAATAATTTCCTGAGTTTTTCTCAAATAAAATTTACTGAGTTTTTCCCAGTTAAATTCAGCAGGTAACGGGGGTAAATTAAGTCTTTGCCAAGATTGAGCTAACGTAAAATTATCAAGAACTTGACAATCAATATCAAAAGCATCCCCTAAAATAGGTTTAACTTGGTCATCTTTAATAAAAGTCTTGAGAGGTTTTTCAAAGTTTTTAATTTGATCATCTTCCAGATCGGCCATTTCTAACTGTTGCTGAAAGAGTTCTAAAAACTCCTTCATTGCTTTGCCATAAGCTTCTTTTTGAACATCTTTTTCAGGTAAGTGTAACACTTTACCTAGACTGTTTTTAAAAAATTCCTTTCCGTAATCTTTTGCACCCTCTATGGCCAAATCTTGCATTACTGAACGAACAAGCGAACCTGCGGCTTGAGTAACCCCCCAGACAATTAACGGGTCAACCATGGCGATAAACTTAAGATTCTGTGGATACTATCTAAGCTTACCAACTTTAATCGTTTTTCGTCTATCGTTCCGACAAATGAAGAGAACGATTTAAAATATCCTCAATACCGTAGGGACAAATGGGGGGAAACTCTAATCCCGTCTCTCTAAAGGCATCGCAACAAGCAACAGCATAGAGTTTAAATAGGCTTTCATCGGTTAAATATCGCTTTAAACTGGGGCTATCGTCCAAATAAAGCCTAATATTAGCTCTTTCTCGCTGAATAGTTCCCAACCAACCCCTGGATCGCCGTTGAGGTTGATAGTCCCACTTTAATAAATGATGCAAAATTAATCTGAGACTAGCAAGTAAGCGATCGCGCTCCCGTTTCGACAAATCCCGCACCTCTTCGACTAAATTCTCAATATCCAACTCGGAAAACCGACCAGAGGCTAATAAATCGGCCATTTGTTCGGCCCAAAGTCCAAAGTCTTGCTCATAGGATGCCGTCATCGATTTATCTCCTTATAAGCTCAATTAACATTATATTAAACCTCTTGCATAATTAATTTTTGATGGTTCAAAAACAGCGAAAACAAGGATTAAATGGACTAAAATCTGTAAATTATGATTCATTGATGACTGAGAAACCGGCATCGTTTCAAAGATTGCCGAACCATTAACGGGTTTTGCGTCTTCGGATGACATTATTAGAATAACGAGAAGGTTTTGGCCGGGGTTCTTTTCCCCCTCCCAATTCGCGACTAACTTGCTGAAAAATATCCCGTCGCAGCACAGGATATTCCCCTATCCACTGGTCGAGTTGGGGAAGATGGACATCAGAAAGCTGATTGATATCCCCTAAATCGGGTTCTCGAGACATTAACAAAGCTTCGGCCACCATCCCGGGACGGATCGATTTATGAATGCGTTTGAGGGGAGCGCGAACGATCGCCGAAAAGCCAGTTTGATCACCGATTTCTAGATTAATACAGCGTTGGCGATTTTCGATAATCTCTAATTCCCCGCGTTTATTGACCCTTTCTTCTTCCCCGATTAATTCCTCGGTGACAAAAGCATCGAAAACGCGACCGCGCCAAAACCCCCCGTAGGGAAGACGACGATAGGTATTATTGCGAACACTGGCCCAATAAACCGGACCCCAGAGCCAATATAAACCGGCGATAATGTCGAAAATTAGTTTAATTGTTAAACCACCCGGGCCGAATAAATTACCGATTAACCAAGCTGCGGTGAGAGCGATGATAGAAATGAATAAACGGCGCAGAAAATCAGACCATTTACCCCAATAGTGAGCGTACTGGGGGCCGGTGGCGATAATCGGGACAATTTGCTCGATCGATTGACGGGTAAGGGGAACCAACATTATCAGTTATCGATTATCAGTTATCAGTTATAGTGTGCCTAATTGATTCGTGAATGGGTAGGCTCTAGAAGTCGGGTGTCGCTTGACGGCAAGCAGAGGACGTTTACATTTCATTTAGGGGCGCTATATCAGTTATGACAGCGTTTCTCATACTAGATGAAGTGTAACCTAATTTGGTATCGACTACCGACTTCCCAAAACGAAAACTTTGTACCTCACCACTAAGATAAATGCTATAGTTTTGGGGAATTGTCTATATGTTGGTTGCCATTCATCCCATCGCTAAAAGCTCAGGACTTCTGGCGAAATTTCAGTTAAAAGTTAAATCCCTCAAGAAGTCCGATGAAACAATCTATAATAAAATCAATGCTGTTTTGTTCCCAAAGACTGCCACCATGACTTCTTCTCCGGTTAAATCCTTAACTTCTCAGATTGTAACCACTCAACATTTACCCCCGTTAGAAAATGGGGATCGCTTAATTCGTCCCGAATTCGAGCGCCGTTATCAAGCTATGCCAGGATTAAAAAAAGCCGAACTGATCGAAGGAGTTGTGTATATGGCATCCCCATTAAGGTTTAAATTTCATGCTGAACCCCATGGCAATCTTGTGGGTTGGCTATGGACATACAAAGTTGCTACCCCCCAAGTACAAATGGGTATTGAGCCAACAGTCCGCTTGGATATCGACAACGAACTACAGCCGGATGGGGTGTTATTAATTAGTCAAGAAAGCGGGGGAAAATCAACCCTAACTGTAGAGGGATACCTAGAAGGAGCGCCGGAATTAGTGGTAGAAATTGCCGCTAGTAGTGCCGCCATAGATTTAGGGGATAAAAAACGTGCTTATCGTCGCAGTGGCATTCAAGAATACCTTATTTGGCAGGTATTTGATCAAAAGATTGATTGGTTTAGTTTAGAAAATGGCGATTATATTTCTTTGTTACCCAACCAAGAAGGGGTGATTTGCTCTCTAGTATTTCCGGGTTTGTGGTTAGATATTTCAGCCATGCTCAACGGCAATATGTCACGGGTGTTGGACATCTTAAAGGCTGGAATTAACTCGGTAGAACATCAAGAATTTATCCAAAAGTTAACTGCAGCGCAGTCAGGGGAAGCCAAATGAAACCTCCAGCTATTCTCATTTTAGGAGAAACCAGTATCCCCGTTGCTCGTCAAGTGCAAATGTCCCTACCGGAAGCAGTGGTTTATGGGTTAATAAATCGTACCCATTCGGCTGATTTTACCTATACTAATTTTGGCGAAACGGTGCGAGAATTTTTCCAGATGGGAACGCCAATTATTGGCATTTGTGCGGCAGGTATTTTAATTCGCACTTTAGCACCTTTATTAACTAATAAATGGCAAGAACCGCCTGTATTAGCAATCGCAGAAGATGGCAGCGCCGTAGTGCCTTTGTTGGGGGGTTTACAAGGGGTTAACGATCTCGCTCGTCAAATTGCCTCGGTTTGGCAAATTTCCCCCGCCATTACCACCACTGGTGATATTAGATTTAAAACGACTTTATTATCGCCACCACTGGGTTATCAGTTAGTTAATCCCGATGATGCTAAGAAGTTTCTTGCCGATTTATTGGCGGGTGAAAAAGTAAAATTAATTGGTGAAGCGGACTGGTTAAAAAATAGTAATTTACCGATTTCATCAGCAGCAAAACTGAGCATTGAGATTATCGATAAAAATAACTTAAACTTGGCAAAACCTAGCACTGCCTGTTTAGTTTATCTGTATGAGGAAAGCCAGCAAATTAAGGAAAAATCCAGTTTGTCCCCAGGGGATTTTGCCCAGGAAAGTCAAGGTAAATTAGCCATAGTCGGAACCGGCCCTGGTGCGCTAAATTGGATGTCGCCGGAAGTTCGAGAAGTATTGGAAAAAGCCACGGATTGGGTGGGTTATAAAACCTATTTGGATTTGGTAGAATCCCTGCGAAAACCAGAAATTGTCCGCCATGAATCGGATAATCGGGTGGAACTCGATCGCGCAGAAATTGCCCTAGATTTAGCGGCTAAGGGGCGATCGGTTGTCTTAGTTTCCTCCGGAGATCCGGGAATTTATGCCATGGCCGCGGCCGTGTTTGAGGTATTAGAAAAAAAAGCAAAACAGGAATGGCAGCGGGTGGCCATTCAGGTCTGTCCGGGGATTTCGGCCATGCAGGCGGCGGCCGCCAGGGTTGGCGCACCTTTAGGCCATGATTTTTGTGCGATTTCCCTATCGGATCTTCTCAAGTCTTGGCAGGTGATTTCTCAGCGCATTGAGTTAGCGGCCCGTGCTGATTTAGCGATCGCATTTTATAATCCTGTGTCTCAAGAGCGCACTTGGCAATTGGAGAAGGCAAAAGAGATTTTACTACAATGGCGATCGCCGCAAACTCCCGTGGTATTAGCGCGTAATTTAGGACGAAAAGGGGAAACAGTGACGGTGAAATTCCTAAAGGATATGACTATTAAAGATGCGGATATGCGAACCATAATTTTGATCGGATCGAGTAAAACTCGCCTGATTGAGCAAGGGAAAAGCAAGCAATGGGTTTATACTCCACGTCACTATTAAGTAAGTAGTCGTGTAAAATTAACTTCTTGGTTAGGATAGGCAGTCAACATAGATTTGCGAACTTTTTTGTCGAAACCGGATCTTAAACTTTAAAAATAGGCATGATGGGAATAGTTGGGATCGAGGGGGTGGAAAGATGGGTAAACTGGTGGCTTTGTACTTACATATACTTGGCTATCTCAGGAATTCACGCTACTCTAGGTATCGGGTTCTTTACATTTTGTTACTTAACATCCGTAAAACAACCTGGTTCATTTACCTTATTTTCTCAAAAAAGAATCTTAAAAAAGTCTTAAGGCTTTATAATTGATCAGTGTTGTCAGGAGGAACATTGTGTTTAAACGACTTGCAGAACAGCATCGCCAACTAGTCAAAGACTTGGTCATGGATTTACAGGCCTTAGCGATCGCACTAGAAAATCAAGGTTATCTAGCATCTTGCTACACCTGTGGCGGTCAAATGAACAGCGCATCTTTTATGGTGGGATTGGGTGAAACCCATCTAATTCGGTTTCTCGTGTCCGATTACGGCATCACCTGGACAGAAATGCGCGATGATCGAGAGTTAATGAAACTCGAAGGTGCAGAAGCCATCAGCCAACTACAGGAATTAGCCAATCTGATTAAATATCAAATTTCGCCGGCGGAATTTATTGACAAAAAACCCTCCTCCGTGCTGCAACGGTTAGAGACGGTTTAACCCCAGATGTGACCTAGACCTGTATGTTTAGCGAACTTTTTCCCTAACCTTTCAGCCAACTGTTAGCTAGATAGGCCATTCGTTTCATCTCTTTTCGTCCCCGGGAGACGGAATCGAGGATCATGCCACAGGTCAAACTTAAAAAGGCTAAAAGCATGATCGAGGCCGATAAAATAGCGGTGGGAAAACGTGGTACTAAGCCGGTTTCGAGGTATTCAAACAGGACGGGGATCGCTAAGAGGAGGGAAATAACCGCCAAAATTAGCGAGACAAGGCTAAAAAAGAGAAAAGGACGAATTTCTTTAAAAAGTAGGATAGCGGTTCCCAATACTCGCCAGCCATCTTGAAAGGTTTTTAACTTACTTTGGGAACCTTCGGGACGTTCCCCGTAGAGGGTTGGTTCTTCGGCGAAGGGAATTTTTAATTCTAAAGCGTGGATAGTTAACTCGGTTTCAATCTCGAAACCATTGGACAAAGCGGGAAAAGATTTGACGAAACGACGAGAAAAGACGCGATAACCGGAGAGCATATCGATTAAACGCGCTCCAAACAGAAATTTCACCAATCCTGTTAAAAATAGATTACCAGCGCGATGACCGGGACGATAAGCCTGGGAGGATTTTGCCGCTTCCCGACGCGCACCGACCACCATATCCAATTGTTCCCCCAACATTCGTTCAATTAAGCGTCGTACTGCCGCAATTTCGTAGGTATCATCACCATCGATGAGAATATAGATATCGGCCTCGATATCGGCAAACATCCGCCGGACAACATTGCCTTTTCCCGGTTGGATTTCCTGACGAACGATCGCCCCCGCTTTCAGCGCCTCGGTCACGGTATCATCGCTAGAGCGGTTGTTATAAACATAAATTGCCGCTTCTGGCAGAAAAGTTTGGAATTGGGAGACCACTTTAGCGATCGTTAGTTCTTCGTTGTGACAGGGAATAATCGCGGCGATACGGTAGTTTTGCAGGGAAATCGGCGGAATAGCAGTCATTTCGATCATCGTCAAGTTTTTTTGGTAGTCTTGTACCATTTCCGCCGCAAAGATTGGGTCAGCGACGACAATGGTAGAATTAGCGGCGGCATTTTGATTAAGCCATTCCATCCCCTCTTTGAGACTTAATCTCCAGTAATCGGTTTCCTGTTGACCCTGGTCCGCTTTTAAGTCCCGAAAATTAAGGCTGCCAGCGGTTGAACGAGAGTTAAAAAGGGTTTGCAGGATGAGAGGCCAAGTTTTCCCGGGCTTTACTATTGCTTGCTGGACTTTTCGGGTTTAACCTCCGTCACACGCCAACTGAGTTTTAAATTCATCCAGAAGTTCCAAACAGTAACCATAGCGATCGCTATTAAGTTAGCAATATAGCGATTAATATGTAAGACATTAAAGAAAAAGTTCAAGAGCAGCACGTTGAGGATCAAACCGGCCAAACAAATAAGATTAAATTTAAGAAAACGTTTCAGACGCTGCTGCCACTGATTTTGGCCAGTGGACAAATCGCCAAAAGTCCAGCGATCATTCCAGAGAAAATTATTAATAATGGCCACCTCGGCGGCGATAATCTTACTGCGAGTTACTCCCCAAGCGAGGGTAGTGGGATCGCTGAGGAGATAAAAGATGGCCATATCGACGAATACGCCACTAAACCCGACTAAACTAAAGCGAAGAAAGCGAGCGAGGGGGAATTGCCAACGCCTTTTCAGGCCACCGAAACGACCGCGGGAACGCAATTTCAGCAAGTGCAGGATATATTCGATGTATTGTTGCCAGGTGACTTTGCTTTCACCGTCTTGACGCTCTTGGAAAACGTAACCCACTTCGGCGATCCGGTCGATATTGCCGCGACCGATAACTTCGAGGAGGATTTTATAGCCCATCGGGTTTAAGATCGGGCCAGCGATCGCTTGTCGATTAACCATGAAATAGCCACTCATCGGATCCGATACCCGTCCCACCACGTTAGGCAGAATGACTAATCCCAACAGCTGCGCCCCCCGGGAGAGGAAGCGTCGAGTCAGACTCCATTGGCTGACTCCACCCCCTTCCACATGGCGACTAGCCAGGGCGAGATCGGCTCCGGCTCTGGTTTGCTCGAATAATTTTAATAACACTTCCGGGGGATGCTGTAAATCGGCATCGATGACCCCAAGGATGTCGCCCCGTGCCACTTGCCACCCCCGTACCACTGCCGAGGATAGGCCTTTTTCTCCCTCCCGGCGCAGCACTCGCAGCTGGGGATATTCAGGGATTAAAGACGCGGCGACTTCCCAAGTGCGATCAGGACTATTATCATCGACAACGATCAGTTCGTAATCGTTGGGAAGGGCTTCGTCAAGTATTTGACTGAGAATGTTGACTAATTGAACGATATTTTGCCGTTCATTGTAGGTGGGAATGACTAGAGACAGGCTGAGAGGATAATTTTTTTCTTCTTCTAAGTTGCCGTCGTCCGGGGGAGGAGGAGATAAAGGTACCTGTAGATCTCCTGTGGGGGGAGTTAAGAAAAGATGAGACTGCTGTACCTTCATGAAAAATTTGACCTCACTCGCGGTTGATTTAGCTATAGACGCACTGACAACGGCAGAAGATTCTGAATACTTTTGGCCCTTTGGAACCTAACCTATTGAACCATACCTTTGTCGTCTCTTGGGCGGACACAAGCATTGATTAACCGGTACTATCGGCCATGACTCGTAAACCCAAGACACTGTGCTGTTGCTCAGGAGGGCAAAAGGTGCGATTGGCACTGCGTAGGTGCCTGGCTTCATCGCCCCAACTGCCCCCTCGCACTAAGCGGGCGGAACGATAACGGGGCTGCAAGCGAGTATCCCTGTCTAACCAAGCACTACCATCCAGGGGCGGGGTTCCCTCGTAATTCCGGTGCCAGCTATCGGCGCACCATTCGCCCACGTTGCCGTGCATATCGTAGAGACCGAAATTATTGGGGGCGAAACTGCCCACCGGGGTAGTCCTGGCCAGATAGGTGGTGTTAGGTTCTTCGGCGTAGGGATCATAGACGGCAAAGTAATTGGCCCGCTCGCTGGTGAGGGTTTCCCCGCAGTAAAAGGGGGTGGTTGTACCGGCGCGACAGGCGTATTCCCAGCGTGATTCACTCGCTAGTCGGTAATCTTTGCCGGTGGATCGGGAGAGTCTTTGACAAAATTCGATCGCCTCGTACCAGGAGACTCTCTCAACGGGTAAGTTATCACCTTGGAAAAAGGAGGGCGCCGGGTTGAGTTCGAGATTAATTTTGGGAAGTTGTGCGATCGCTCGCCATTGTGCTTGGGTGATCGGGTATTTGCTCAGAAAAAAAGCCGCCGTCGTCAGGGAATTTTCTGGTTTTTCACTGCTAGTATGATCGCCTCTTTCTTCATTTTTCGAGCCTCGTAGAAAACTGCCCCCCGGAATAGCCACCATTTCTAGTTCGCTGCCGTTGCCTAGGGGTTCGCGCCAGGAGCGAGCGCTACCCTGACGGCGATCGATAATTTGCCCTCGACGATCAACGGTGACTGTTTCAAAGCTATATTCTGTCCACTGGAGATTTTGCGAATTTACTGGGCGAATTTGCCGCAAAAATTCCTCTATTGCCTCTATATTCTCGGCACTAGCTTGGTTTTGGTCGGCAGAATAACTGAGCCGAGAGGAGAGAAGGGTAGCTAGTCCGGCACTTCCTCCGGCTAGGGCCGCTAATTTCAGCAAACTACGTCGGTTTAAGAGGGGATTAGGGGGATAGTTCATATTTTTAGGAGACTGGTCTGATATTTAGGCATTTCTAATCTTGATAGAAACGACTTTTTACTAAACAATAGGCTCTTTCATCGCCGTCACGACTGGCGGGATCGGAGTTTTCGGTATTACCTACTGTTATATAATCGCAAATTTCCCAGCCGGTTCGCTGTAAAATTCGGCGTAACCCGGCATTAGAAAAGATCCAATAGTTGGTGGAATCATTATTTGCTTCTAGTTCATCGAGTAAATAGGCTAGAGGAATCGCGGAAAGATCGATTCGATTAGCGGCATTACTCACCGTATTAAACTTAGTGACGCGGGTGCTAATCAGGCAATAATTGGCAGATTTCGCTAAGGTTTCGAGGGCATAGTAGGGATTTTTGAGATGGTATAAAATTCCTAAGAAGATGACTAAACTATAGCTTTTTTCGGGGAGGAGAAACTGGGAATCTAAGTTAACATCATGAATCTCCACAGAGGAAGAAAGTGCGGTTTTGAGCAGTTTAACCCCCTGCATAAGATTAAAGTTAGTAGGAGCGTAGTCAACCACCTGTACTTTACAGCCCAAAGATTCCAGAAAAAACGCCAGATCGCCATCGGCACAACCAATATCAACAATCGGTTTTTCCGAGATTAGTTCTAGGAGAAAACGGTTTTTACCTGTTAATAGTAATTCGAGAATCTCGAAGCAGGTTAAAGTGTTGTAAGGATACCAGCCAAAATTGTCGGGAGCGAGTTTTTCTTTTTCGGCATCTAATTGGACTCGAAACTGGCGGCCCTTATTTTTGAGCACGCTAATATCGAGAAGTTTCGGACTAATTTCTTGCAGTTCGGGAATGGTTAAGGATAACTGACCTAATCTTTCATAAAGAGCATTTTTTTCTCGAATCATTTCTTGTTTTTCTTGATTCAAACTCTTCAGATGATCTTTGAGAGAATCTCGTTCTTCAATTAAAGTCTCTCGTTCATCAACTAAGCGAGGATATTTCCAGAACTTAAGATATTTCTTGATTTTCATCTATCAATAGGAAGGAATTAATTTTACTAAGTGGGTGGGTGGAATTAAATATAAGATGAACGTAGGTTGGGGTGAAGCATGAAACCCAACGCCCGCATGGGTTACGCTACCGCTAACCCATCCTACAAATAATTGTGCCTCCCTACTTAAGTTAGTCTAGAAGGTGTCTGGCTGTTGGATATTTTTACCAAAACCACTCTAATAATACCCTCGATTGGGATCATTTGTCAAGATATTTACCAAAATTTTTGATGGTTAAAGTCAGCTTATTATTGGCTTTCGTTAATATATAGGCTGAGAATTTTTGCAGATAATTGATTTTGAATAATTATAGATTCTGGGTAACTTCCTTAGATAATTTTCCAATATTTGGGAAAATCTCGACAATTGGGACAGTATTCAATCAAAACAGTGGTGGATGATTTTGCTGGCATTCAGTCCAAACCAAGCCTCATCTCCGTGCAATCTGGGGAAAGAGGAGAGGTTGACGATGATCACAAAAAGTATGTAGATTAAAATCAGAAAACTTAGGTAAATTGGCAAGATTTTAACTTTTTTCATGATCGAAGTTATCCCGCTTAGATAATTAACTTTTTTTCTGCTTTTTAGACTTATTTTTGACAAATTCTGGTAAGGATTCAGGTCAGACAAAAAGCAGTCAAACCCATGCTGTGTAAGCATTTAGGCGAATTATGGACAAATCCTCATTCTCATTAAGAAACGCTGAAAGCCTTAATTTTCGTGCTTATTGAGAATGAAACTGTTAGTTTAGCGAGTTCTGAGATTTTAGAAGCCGCTCTGTGACTGCATTTGAGGCACCTGAATCCTTACAAATTCTGCAAGTTTGCCTAAAGATATATGATCCTACTCACCAGCTTCTTTGAGATACTGATTGATATGATAATTCGGGTTAACTTGACAAGAATTAGATCGCCTGTAAACGCAAGTTCCGTTAAAGCATTTCTCCCGTTGATAATCTCCGACGGCGGCCCGGTCTTGGTTAAATAATAGATAATTAAAATAAGGTTGTAGTTCCTCGAAATTTTGGTTATCTTTGAGGAAATAAATCGGTACATCTTGGTGTAAGTAGGCGTATCCCCCCGTATATTGCCACGCCAATCCTTTTACTCCTAAACCGCAGAGTTTTTTCTCGCTACTTAAATACTGATAGGCCTGTAATTGTCCGCCGTGGGTTTGCCAGTGAGTATAGCCCGGTTTTTGCCAAGGCGGTCCGAAATTAAAAGTCTGGTCGGTATTAAAACGCCCCGCCAATAACCAGGATAGAAAAGCCCAAAGAAGTAAACTACTAAAAATAATGATAGTTTTGCTGGCGAGGGAACCTCGCATTAACGATAAACGCGAGACGAGAGTGGCGGTTCCCAAACTGGCGAGAATAATAATTAATGGTAGGGCAGGGAACATATAGCGATATTCTTTGTGACCTAAAAAGCTGTGAGAGAGGATAATAACTAGGGCCAGAAGGGCGAGAATCCAGTGACGACGAGCAGCGATTGCAGAGAAGAAGAGGATCGGAAACAGCCACCAAGACCAATTGAGGGCTAACCAAGTAAAATATTGCTGCCAGGGGGATACGCCAAAACTATTAAATTTTCCTTCAAAAATATTAATCCAGATCAGTTTCCAAATCGATTGGAAGGGGGTGGACAAAGTGAAAGTGTCTAAAGCGCCACCCAGCAAAACCGGACCGAGAAAACCGAGGGCAAGGGGCAGTAATTGTGGAAAGTTTTTTTGTCTAATTTGATAAATGAGGGCGATGGCGATGGCAGGCAGTAAATGAAATCGAAGATAGGTGGTCAATCCGTAGAAAAACCCCGTCCAATACAGTCGCTGACGAGAGGGGGGATTTTTGCCGTAACATCCTAAATAAACGCCGACTAGCAGGGAATAAGCAGCAATAACTTCGGTGAAGGCTTTCGGGGCAAAATAGATAAATTCAAACCAAATCGCACAAATACCGCCGGTTAGGATAGCACCAGCCAAACCGATACTTTCGTAGGCGATCAAGAATCCGATCCAAACGGGGATTAAAGATAGTAAACTGAGGAAAATCTTGACGCTGGCCAGATAGCCACTGGAGCCCTCGGAAAAACCAGCAGTTAACTTCATAATCCCGCCAAGAATGCCTGGAAATAACCAAGAACGAATCCCGTCCCGAAAATCCCAAGGTATCATCCCATTACCAAAAGCTAGTCGATGACCCTGTTCTAAGGTCTGAAAAATTTCATCCGGCCAGAGAATATTAGGATAAGAGAAAGCGGCATTTAGACGGAGGAAAAGGGCAAAAATAAGGATTAATAACAACCAAACTCTAGAATAATTTAACTGACGAATCATGTTGGCAACTAAGGATAAAGATTTTTGCTTTAGGGGAAAATATAGGGATTTTTAACGGGGTAATTGTTGTTACTAGGCTATTAAGTAGGTGGGTGGAATTAAATATAAGATGAACGTAGGTTGGGTTGAAGCATGAAACCCAACGCCCGATTATGTTACGCTACCGCTAACCTATCCTACAAATAATTGTGCCTCCCTACTTAAGCTAATGTTTTTTAGCATATTGCTGATGGTAATGTCAATCTCTTAAGTTATAGTTTAGTAGGGAGAAACTGGGGAACTTTTCTCCTAGAAATGAGTCCCTTGCCTAGAGTTGGCTATTAAAGATGAGTTTGCCCTTTGATACCCCTGAGAATTTACGAAGGAGAAATTATCAAGGTTAAGTCATCTCGATAATCAGGTATTTAATCGCTCTGGGTTTGCCAAAAAATTTAACCGTCAAACCGTGATACAATAGCACGGGTTCACCCCAAAAAATAAATAGCGAGCTAATTTCAGAATAATGCTGCAACGAGATTTTCTATTTAAGAATTTTGAAAAGTTTGATTACCGTCTATTTCTGGGTGTATTAATTACGGTCTTGGGATTTATCTTAAGATATTATCAGTACGATTCCTTGCCTCCCTATAACTGGACTCAAGATGAATTTGCTTTTGCTTGGAGTGGCATGAGTTTGATTCAAGAGGGAGTTCCTACCAGTTGGTCTTTCCTCAGTCCCACGGATGATTTTTTGGTGACAGTTTGGGAAAAAACTGCTGTTCGTTATCGTTTTGTTACCCCTTGGTTTGATCATCCTCCCTTGTTTGGATTAATTGTGGGTATGACGGCTATTTTATCGGGAGCAAAGGAATTTTTTGACTGTAGTTTAACAGTAATTAGAATTCCTTCTTTAGTTTTTGGCAGTCTCTCTATTTTCTTGCTTTATTTATTAGCTTTACGTTTGACTAATACCGGTGTGGCGATTATAACTTCTTTAATTTTTGCCACTAACCCCAATACGGTTTTTTTATCTCGTTTAGCAGTTAGTGAAAATTTATTATTATGTCTAAGTTTAGCGGTAGCAATTTTATTCCTTCAGTACGGTGAAAAGTCTCAAAAAAAGTATCTATACTTGGCTATAGTTCTAGGTGGTTTAGCACCTTTAGTTAAGGTGACAGGATTATATATTCTAGGTTCTCTAGTCGCTTTACTATTATTCCAAAAAAATTGGCGAGATAGCTTAATCGCTTCTCTGACGGCAGTTTTATCCTTAGGTTTGTATTACCTTTACGGTTGGTTTTATGATTTTAGTTGGTTTTTAACTACTCTCCAAGAACATAAAAATCGCTTTACGGATTTTGCTATGTTAAAAAATCTAGTTTTACCTACAGTTTTTTTTGAGGATGGTTGGTTAATTTTTAGTTGGATCACTCTACTGTTAGTTGCCAGATTTCCTTTGAAAATATCTAAGATACGATTAATTATTTTTCCTATATTAATCTATACAATTCTTCTTATTTTTTCTGGCGCTCAAAGCCATTACTATGCTTGGTATGTAATTCCTTACTATGGATTTCTCTTGCTAGTGCTTGGTATATTCTTAGACGATTTTCGTAAGAACCCTGATTTTATCAGTGCTGCCACTATCTTTATTTTTCTTGTCGTTTGGTCGGTGAATTTAAATATTAAGGATTGGGTTTTGAGTTCCCCTTACGGTAGATATGACTTTATTATCGGAACGGCAATTACTTTAGGGGGATTTTTCTTTAATGATTTAACCGAGAAAAAATCGAAAATTTTAACTAATTTTGTCAAGATAATCATGCTGATTGTCTTTTTGGGATTGTTACTAGGTAATCTTAATCTCATCCTTAACTATAAATTGCCAAGTTAAGCTAGTAAAACTAAACAAATAAATCTTGAATTTTCAATTATGACAATCCTGAAACGTTTTCCACTTTCTCATCCCTTATTTTGGGCAATTATCTACTTTGTTGCTTTGGGAATTATCTCGGTTATTTTAGGTCAAGATGTTAGTTGGGATTTACGAAACTATCATTTTTATAATCCCTATATGTTATTGACAGGAAGGTTTAAGTATGATGTCCTACCCGCGCAGATACAAACTTTTTTTAATCCCCTGATTGATGTTCCCTTTTTCGTCGCTATTTATTATCTAAAACTGCCTCCGATTGTCGTGGGGTTTTTAATGGGAGGATTGCACGGGTTAAATCAATGGTTAGTTCACCTAATTACCTATCATTCCCTAGATAAAGTTTCGGAAAGATACAAGATAACTCTAAGCATAGCGGCAGCGATTACCAGTATTTTTGGGGCAGCCTATATCTCGGAGTTAGGAACCAGTATTGGTGATAATACCACCAGTGTTTTCGTTCTGGGAGGATTATTTTTTATAGTTAGTAGTTTCGGGAAAAATCTGCCAATTCCCTCTAAAAATATTCTTTTAGCTGGACTCTTATTAGGATTGGCAACGGGGTTAAAATTAACCAATGCTTTATATAGTATCAGCTTTTTGATAGCCATTAATTTTTTACCCAATTCTTGGCCTGATAAACTGCGTAACCTCATGTTATCAATTCTCTCAATGGCCGTGGGTTTTAGTCTCACTGCTGGTTATTGGATTATCCTAATGTGGACAAAGTTTGCTAATCCTCTTTTTCCGTTCTTTAATAAAATTTTTCAATCTCCTTATATAGAAACCGATGTCAATTTGCAAGACCTGCGATTTTTGCCTAGAGACATTTGGCAATGGTTATTTTACCCTTTTTATTTTGCTCAAGAACAAACCTTAGTAGCTGAACTTAAATTTAAAGAATCTCGCTTTGCGATCGCTTATATTCTCATAGTAATATTGCTGGGTTTTATTCTTTATCGCTATGGTAACAAAAAATTAACTTTTCCTGTAAATAACCTAATTTATACCTCAAATTTAAGCTTTTTACTACCCTTTTATTTGACCGCTTACTTGATTTGGTTAATGAAATTTTCTATCTATCGCTATCTCATAGTTTTAGAGTTAATTACTCCCATTTTAATTATCTTAATTGTTGTCTATTTCTATCCCAAAAGAAACCCAGTATTATTAGTAAATCTGGGGATTTTTGTTTTAATTTTAGCTACTGTTAAACCCCTAGATTGGTGGCGAATACCTTGGTCGGATAACTATTTTAGTATTGATAGACAAGCTTTGGTACAATATCAAGATGATGTAATTGTTCTCTGGGGAGGAGAACCGGTCGGCTATGTGGTTCCCTATTTTTCTAGTAATACTCGCTTCCTGCGGATTACTGGTAATTTTGGGTTAAGTCCTCATACCAAAATGAGTAAAATAGCAGAAGAGATTATCGATAAAACTCCCGAATCATCGCTGTATTTACTAGAGGTCAATTTTGAACTAAAAGAATCAGATAGGGAAAAATCTAAGCAAGCAGCTTTAGAATTGCGTAAACTTGTTATTGATCGCAATAATTGTCAACCTTTTATAACTGCTATTGAAAAATACTCAATTTGTAAACTCGGAAAAATTTCAACTTAAATACTCTAGAAAACTAGGTAATCAATGATGACAACCCTGAAACGGTTTCCAATTTCTCATCCCTTATTTTGGGCAATTATCTACTTTATTGCTTTGGGAATTATCTCGGTTATTTTAGGTCAAGATGTTAGTTGGGATTTACGCAATTATCATTTTTATAATCCCTATATGTTATTGACAGGAAGGTTTAAGTATGATGTCCTACCCGCACAGATACAAACTTTTTTTAATCCCCTCATCGATGTTCCCTTCTTTGTCGCTATTTATTATCTGAAACTGCCTCCGATTGTCGTAGGGTTTTTAATGGGAGGATTTCACGGGTTAAATCAATGGTTAGTTCACCTAATTACCTATCATTCCCTAGATAAAGTTTCGGAAAGATACAAGATAACTCTAAGCATAGCGGCAGCGATTACCAGTATTTTTGGGGCAGCCTATATCTCGGAGTTAGGAACCAGTATTGGTGATAATACCACCAGTGTTTTCGTTCTGGGAGGATTATTTTTTATAGTTAGTAGTTTCGGGAAAAATCTGCCAATTCCCTCTAAAAATATTCTTTTATCTGGATTCTTATTAGGATTAGCAACGGGGTTTAAATTAACCAATGCTTTATATAGTATTAGCTTTTTGGTAGCTATTAATTTTTTACCTAATTCTTGGTCAGAAAAGTTACGCAATTTAATTCTATCAATTCTCTCAATGGCCGTGGGTTTTAGTCTCACTGCTGGTTATTGGATTATCCTAATGTGGACAAAGTTTGCTAATCCTCTTTTTCCCTTCTATAATAAAATCTTTCAATCTCCTTATATCGAAACCGACTACAATTTTAAAGGGATACAATATTTGCCTAAAGATATCTGGCAATGGTTGTTTTATCCTGTTTATTTTATCCAGAGACAAACTCTTGTATCTGAGGTTCCTTTCCAAGATAGCCGATTAGCTATAACCTATTTATTGATAATTTTACTAATAGTAGTGATTATTTTTCGTGCTATTTCTAAGCGCAATCTATCTTCTGAACCTGACTTAACCCACGGTGCAGTTTTAGGGTTTTTACTGCCTTTTTCTCTGACCGCTTACTCTATTTGGTTAGTGGGATTTTCTATCTATCGTTATCTGATGCCATTAGAATTAATCACTCCCACTTTAATTATTTTGATTATTGCCTATCTTTATCCTCGAAAGAAACCATTATTAATCATAAATTTGGTAATATTTTCCTTAATTGTCACTACGGTTAAACCGATGGATTGGTGGAGAATGGGATGGTCAGATCATTATTTTGGTATCGATAGTCAAGCATTAAAACCCTACGAAAATTCCACGATTGTTATCTGGGGAGATGAAGGAACATCTTTTATCGTCCCTTATTTTCCCGCTTCGACTCGTTTTGTGAGACTCAAAGGCAATACTGGAGTCAGTGAGGGAACTTTAATGCGAAAAAATGCCGAGACATTTATTGCTAATACTCCCCCAGAATCTCTCTACATTCTCCAGACGGACTTTAATAAAAAATCGCCTGATATAGTGGGGGATTTAGCGAAGGAAAATCTCGTTATTGACTTCCAAAGTTGTCAACCCTTTCCCACCAAAATCGAAAAATTTAATCTCTGTCGTCTTCAGAAAAAGTAATTCTCTACCTTTTATCTGTAATGATTTATCTATTGACCGTTAACTACAATTGCGCGGAATTAATTAAGCGTTTAATCGCTTCCCTCAACGATGAATTATCTGCTACTCTCATCATTGTTAACAATTCCATTGAAGATAAAAATATCCAATCTTTAGCAGCGCAAAGAGTCAAGATTATTGAAGCGGGGGAAAATTTAGGATTTGGGAAAGGATGTAATCTGGGACTTGATTGGATTTATCAACAAGACAGAGAAGCTATCGTTTGGTTAGTTAATCCTGACGCTTACTTATTACCGGACTCTCTGGAGAAAGCAAGCAAATTTTTTCAGCAATATCCGGAAGTTGCCATCGCTGGTACAGAAATTTACGAACCGGATGGTAAAATCTGGTTTGGTTGGGGAAAATTTAATGCCAAAATCGGCACAATTAACGTGGTGGAGGAATCCTTAGACTACGGAGATAAATCCTATCTTATTCCCGACTGGGTGACGGGATGCAGTTTATTAATTAATTTCTCTAATTTTTACACTTGTCCCCATTTTGATCCCGATTACTTTCTCTACTACGAAGACTTTGATTTTTCCCGAAGATACGCAAATCAAGGCTATTTAGTTGTTGTTACCAATCAGATTAAAATCATTCATGAACCATCTTCTATCACCCGTCGCTATGGTTATCTAAGACTAACTCATAATATCTATAGTTATCTTCTCAGTCTCGAAAAACATACGACTTTAACTATCCTTGTTTATCGCTTGCTGCGGATGAGTTTTATGTCTTTACTGATCCTTCCCATTAAACCAAAATTCTCCCTAGCCAAGCTGCAAGGAATTCAACTATATTGTCAAAGAATTATCACTAAACTGCGTCTAGGTTGAAACCCTTAGTTTTGCCGCTTCTGGCATTATTCTTACTAAATCCTGTTTAAAAGCTATAGGAGAGCGGGAAGTGGCGCGTACTGGTGATGGTGAGCTATGTTGCTGATCTAGTCTGACAAGTCTAATGACCCGAAAAATAAGGAAGAGTGAGCGATTCATGTTAATTTTTATTAAGAAGCGATCTTTGATGAGAACAGACAACTATGAACTTCGAGATTCCCAGTGCCGTAAAAACTTGGTCACAATTTGGCCATCCCATTCTCATGTGGGTTTTATTAGGGTTAACTATCTATGCCCTCTATTCGGGGCTACAATGGCGACGGACGCGTACAGCAGATAAGGACCTAAAAAAAGAATTATTGCCCAAGGATTTTCGCACTAAACACTATCAAATTGGCTCCCTAATCCTCGCTTTAATGGTCTTGGGGACGATCGGGGGTATGGCGGTGACTTATATTAATAACGGTAAATTATTTGTCGGTCCCCATCTGCTGGCGGGTTTAGGGATGGTGGGTTTAATCTCGATCAGCGCCGCTTTAGTACCTTTAATGCAAAAAGGCAATGAATTGGCCAGAATCACCCATATTACCCTTAATGCCGTCATTTTAGGTCTTTTTGGCTGGCAAGCCTTCACAGGAATGGATATAGTCCAGCGTATTCTCAGCAAAATTTGACATACTCCCACCGTCAAGCTACGCTGTGACGGGGGATTCTTGACCTATCACTATCGTAAATTCCTTGTTCAACGAGACAGCTTAGATTCTCAATGTCTCCACTGAAAATCTTTCTTGCCGGACTCTCTATTATGCGTTTGGGTCGGTTTCTGTTTGCCCAACAGTACCGTTGAGATGATTTCCCAAATATTTCAACCCTTTTTTAAGAATGTTGATTGCTGCATTATGATCCCTATCTAAGATTGTTTTACAGTTAGGACATTGATGAGTTCTAGTGCTTAATGTTTTTTGAACTCTCGTCCCACAAACTCAACAATCTTGGCTAGTAAAATGCGGTGGTACAGCAATACAAACAATCCGATAAATCTTGGCAAAAAATTCAAACCATTCAGTGAATTGATACCAAGAAGCATCAGAAATAGACTTAGATAGCTTACGGTTTTTGACTAAGTTTCTTACCTTTAAAGCTTCATAAACTACCAGATCATTAGACTGGACTAACGCCAAAGCATCTTTAATTGCTTTGTCTTTACGTTGTCTTGACACTTTAAGATGAAGCCTAGCTACTTTTATCCGTTGCTTGTGATA
>NZ_JACJSW010000202.1:0-32071 GCF_014698375.1 Microcystis flos-aquae FACHB-1344
GCATTTCCGCGGCTTCTGTCACCGTTTTTGCCTTTTTTGTCTTTAACAAGTACAATACTTGTATTCTTTCTTTTCCTGAACCAGTTTTTTCTTTTCTAAGCAGTTCCTTGAGTGCTGCTTCACTTTCAGATATTTCTATCTTATAAACTCCTGCCATATTTTTCCTTTAACTCTACTAATATGATATTCTAGCCTATCTGTAGTCACATTTTGGAGAATTGGTATTATATCTATGACGTGGTAGAGCCGAAGACAGTAGAGCATTTCTTTTACGACTTCACTCATTTAAACAGTCAATGTTTTCAAATATTTTTAGAATTAGTTTCTGAATATTTTGCCGATAGTATTTTGACTGGAGTTTAGACTAATTCCGTCACGCCACTCCTAGGTTGAGCTTAAGGGGTAGGTTGGCTCGAATCCCTTGAAACCCTTACAAAAACAAGGTTATAGCTATTTCCTTGGCAAGTTTTCGCCCATGCTTCTTTATTGATTGGGGAATCTTGAAAGACTTTTGGCGAGGTTCGGTCAACTCATGATGTTCTGCAAACAAGCGCGAAAAGTCGCCATGCGGCCACAGAAACACTCGCTCAAAAAGCCTGTATTCCTTTCGTTGTCTGATTTCAAGGTATTGAGCCTGAACTGGTTAGGGTTGATTTTGGGAAAATTTAGTCTAAACTCTAGGCAAGAGGCAAGAGGCAAAAGGGGGTATAGATAATCAGTCTTTAATAAACGGATTTAGTATAACGCTCTTGGAGGGAGTCTGGCAAAAGTCTTACAGTCTCTAAACTCTAGCTCTCTTATGGGGTAAGCCTTCAAGCGATCGCTAACTAACAGAAACCCGAAATTTGAGTTTTTATTAGAAAAAAAGTTAGCGATCACTTGTCAACCAAGGGTTTCAGAATCTGGATTCGGTCAGGGATTTCCGAAAGTCCCAGAAGAGCGATAAAATATCGCACCTCCCGTCAGTTGCAATTGTGATCGCGTTTCAATTCTCCAAAGCAGTGATCGTTTCTTTTCTTCTCAATAAAACTAACCTTTCAATGGACAATTGGTCTGAATCTCGGTTTCGATTCAGAACACGATTATCCATCCCTGCTTCTGAGCTTGTTCCTTGGTATAGGAAACCCCATGAACTTTGATGCTCCGAGCATTTAGCAGCGTGATGATACCTCCCTCGTTGGACAGTTGTGCGTCCGCCCCGCCCAATGGTACCGTCACGATGCCCCCTGCTTTGAGGCGGATGTCGCGTAGAGGAGACTTGCGCTTCTGCTTGTCTGCCAAAGACCAACCGTTTAGATCGACAACATCCGGCGAAACATTGATCAGTGTCACCGACTCCTTGCCTGGATCTGCTCCCAGGGGATTCACCAGTGCCGCCAGAATCCTTACGGCTGCCTCAACTGGAACCTCTGTAATAGCATCGCCCGTGCGATCATCGGTATGGAAAGATTGGGACTGGAAGGCAAGAAAGATGCCGATCCATTGGTGGCGGGAGGGGAAATGAATCAGCAGTGCGCCATCCTGATAAACGCCGTTATCCCTTTGGAATCTGCCCACACTGCCCTGATTCATGTGGATGTCGTGAATACCGCTGCCGGGAACAAAATCAAAGTATTGGTCGGGGGTGGTCGGTTCTGGCCCCCAAGAGGCTCCGAAGGCGTACAAAACCGCATCTTCAGCTTGAATAGCCCGCTGAACGTACAAGTCAATCAATTCCTTTAAGTCATTGCCAGGTCCGGGAACGTCCGGGGGCAGTGGCTTCATGTCTTCGGGACGGAACAAATTCCCGCGAATAAAATCCAGAGCTACACCTCCGGGTTGGCTTTCCAGTTTGTGGAATCCTAAACTGAAGTTCGCTAACTGATTTAAGATTGGGTGCTGAAAGGCATCATTGACTAGATACAGCAAATCCGAAGGGCTTTCTTGGGATTTGACGTTGATGGCGATGCGGTGTTTTTTCTGCCCATCGCTTACCAAAACCTGATAATGGGGCGAAGGATCGGTCTGGGGATCGATTTTGCGTTCCAAAGCCCGACATTTTAATACTCCATAGGTTGCTAGAGACATTTTTTCAATACCTCCTTTTGAGATAATCAGCAGTAGGACTCAATCACTGAACCTGAATATTGACTGTGAACTGCTCAATTGCTCTAGTCTCAGGTTCCCATGAACGCCGCCGCCTGAGTTGAATCTGAGCCGTTCCAGTGGACTTCGCCCTAAAATGGAAGGTTCGCGTACCCCCACCGCCTGTACTAGATCCGGGCGCTACCGAGTAATCTGAACCGGGGAACTCGACAAGCTGATTGTCAACTCCGCTGATTTCCCAACGATAGCCGGTAGTGGGGTTTTCTGGGAGACGGATGGCAATTAAATCGCCCGCCTGCACCTCGAATGTTTTCCCCTGATCGCCGTCTAAAATTACAATTTCCGACATACCAGAATTCCTTCCTAATGAATTGTCACTATTACAGGCTGCATAGGCCGGGTTAGCTACGAGACAGATTAAGATCATCCCCAGGGTCAAAGCTATCCAGCGTACAGCAGTGAGGTTTAAATTGCTCAAATCCTTGAAAGTAGATTCGCGTTGAAACATGGAAGTTTTGAGTTAGAAATGAGAGTTGGGAAACAGGTTAGATAAGCTTTATCACCCCTGCTCCTCCGAAAACAGTCGCATTTAATCAGATTTCCCTATCTCCTCAAGATAGAGTTTTGAGATAGCCTAGGGTTCATTTTCCACTTGACGAATCGTCCAGAAATCGTCAGCTAGGTTATCGTCCAACAGATAAGCATAGGGGATGGTAAAGTAGCCTTGCATTCCCCAGTCTTTCCCCCAAGAGTTGCGGACGATAAACCGCCGTTGGCTATCATCATAACCGACGGCTAACACGGCATGACCCCCCAATAATTGTTCATTGGGAGACGGCATGGGGACGCGACCTGTTTGTGCCACCTCTTGACTTTCAAAGCTCTCGTAAACACTGAACCCAAAGACGAAGGGATAGCCGGATGCTAAACATCCCTTCATCTGATTGAGGTTTCGCACTAGGCGGCTGTAAAGAATTGCTTGGTGTTTGGCCGCGACTTCATAACATTTTGGGGTAGGTTTTTTAATAAACCTGACCTGATAATCAGGATCGTAGGGCCAGATGCCCTCAGGTCCGGGATGCTGTTTGGTTTTTTCCTCTGGACAAGCGCCTTGCTTGCCAACGCTTTTAATGCCATCACGAATCATGGCGCCGCTATCTTCGTTCACAGTCCCTTCCATGACCCGTTCGTTGTAGTAAATAAACAAGCGGGAAGGGGTAAAAATATCCGTCAATTTCTGCTTCATTTGATCGAACTCAAGGGCACCAGCAATGGCATTGGCGGTACAACTGCCCAACTGTTCTTGATCGTAGATGTGGGGACAATTAGGGCGGAGATCGACCTTGGCTGGTAAAGCTCTCAGTGCTGTAACGGGTGCAGCGTAAAGCAGATCTCGATGATCTGGTAAGTCAGGAACCCATCCATAACGTTTGTTTGTGCGTGTCATTTTTTCAACTCCTGTTCAATCTAAAAAAGATGTGAATTTTTTACTTTGTGGCATGGACATCTCAGAAGTACGATCGCTTCTTTCCTGTTTCAGGAACTGCGATCGCATTGTTGTCAAGTTGATTAGCTCAAGGGAATTTCACCTCCTGTTTACTTCTGGCGATCGCATCTTGCCCTTTCAAAAAGCGATCGCCTTCCTCAATAAGCTCAGAAACATTTTCGAGAACGTCCGATCACACTTGCGATAGCTGTTAGAGCAACAGCGCCACAGAGAACTGGTACAAGTTGCGGTGACGATGCTCCAAGTAGTACCAAGATTGCCAGTATCAAGGCACCAATGCCCGCACCCGCCACAATAACCCGCAGCCTGATGCAAATATTGGGCTGACACTGAATGACCCAGGTTAAGGCGATCGCAGCTAGGAAGACTGCAATCACTGCGACAGTTACCCAATTAGTCATTATGCCGAGGGCAACAATGAAAATTGTCAGTGAGACGGCACAGATGATAGCTAATGTTCGGCAGAGCCGTACTTTCTGCCAGTCTCCAGTCGGTGATGCTTCAACCTGGCTAGAATCGCCACCGAGCGAGTCAACCCGATTAGCAATCTGTTCAACATAACGGTTGAAAACAGGGAACCAACGGTTATTTTCGGGGATGGACTGCTGAACCCAGCGGAGATTGGATAATATGCGTTCTTCCGGTCCGAGCATTTCCTCTTTCGTCCGAACTGGAATCGTAAGCTGGAATGTGCCAAGGATGCGCCGCCATTTCCTTGAATGTTCTACAATCGCCAGGTTTTCCGACGGCGAGTCTTGCAGACGTGGCTCAATCGGAAGTTCTTTGCCTGTACTCGTCACTTGCCGGACAACTACCGTGAAAACCTCGTCCCGCCTTACCGTTGGGGGTAAATCGATTGACAGCAACCCGGCTAAATTTGTGTCCGATCCGAGTGGAATGGGTATATAGGTGATGCCATCCGTCGGGCAACGCAGAGTATGATCGTCGATTCGAATCAATCGGTGTGATCTGTACATCTGCACGGCCATTTCGAGGATCTGGGTGACGCTGACACCGGGCAGATAAAGGGTTGCAAGGCTTCCGACCGGAGTGTTTCCCCAGTCAATCATCAATTCGTCGGGGATCTCATCGGGACCAAGATTTGCCCGTGTCGGTCGGATGTCAAAGGTATTGGGGATGCGGCGGGATGCGAGATTGCCAGGATTTGGGGATTCAACGATCATGAGATTCCGCTGGGCGAGTTTGTCAGAGGATCCTGGAGTCGCATTGGGTGGAATCGGATCGGGATCAAAGGCAATTTCGGCAACGAGACACTGGTGCTTGTTGCGGATATGTTCATAGATTGTTTTACGATCCGCTGCCGGATAGGGTCCATCCATCGGTGATGCTTGGAACGGAAACTGAGGTTGGGACGATTGGTTGATGTCTAACCAGCAACCGAAGTAGTTGTAACTCTCTGTCCCTGTTATGTCGGGTTGAAGCGTCTGCACATTCGCTGGGTCAGGTTGGTCGTTCAGGGTCTTGGTTTGGTCCGATGAATCAATTCGTGGTGCGGCAAAGCAGGGAATACTGATTACCTCGCCGCCCGCCATTCCTCCCTCAATTCCCAGGAGCGGGATGATCGTGCCAGCTTTTCCGCCGCGACGGTAGGTCGTTGACTGGTTGTATTCCAATGAGGTCGTCGAGGCTGGGAAAAGTCGAAAGAATACCCGCACGTCTTTCGCCTCTTTGATTTTCGATCGATAGTGTACTCGAGCGATCGCAAAGTTAAAAACAGGCGTCAGCTTCCCGTTGACTTTAACTTTTTCGGAGAGTTCTAGTTTGGATGTCTGCTGATCGATGGAGATATCGTCAAAGGTCTGTCCACCAGTGGTGCCATTGTTCAAGTTGGCAATCACTTGCTCGATGAAGTCCGGGGCCTGATCGGGCGCGTTCCCCATGGTCTTGCCAAACTGCGACTCGCCTGCCTTAATTTGGAACACCCGCAGATCTCCGCTCAACCAGGAAACTGGACCATCGACTTCGTAGGGATTGGGCTGCTTGATCAGGTAGATGGTCGCGCTACTCGACACAGTTGCGATCGACGCGGTAAGTGTTACATCCTCCACGTCGTTGACAAATCCGTCGGTGCCTGTGAAGCTAATCTGATAAGTCCAGGTTAATCTCTGCCGACGTTTGAGATGGCTTGGGTCTTCCACGTCAAGCGCAACCGCCTCGGCTGTCATTTGAGCGATGCTTGGGGCGATCGTCAGTGCAGGCTTGATGTTCGGCACACCAAACAGCGTTGCAGATGTGATGCCAAGCTCTTGGGCAGAGAAGCCATCGACAATCACATAAAAAGCTGCTTTAATCACTGCCGCCTGTCCAGGCTTCAGCATTGCTGCAATCTCGTCTTCACCGAAGGTGCTGCGATCAACGATAAAATGGCAGGACTTGACAATCGGACAAGCATAAGGTGAAGGTCCATAGTCCTGGCATAGTCCATCTAAGAGAATCCTGTACAATTCCATGTCGTTGTTGGCTTGAGCTTGCGTCGCTGTCCCTCCGCCGGGCCCGTATTGCTCCCATAGAGAAGGTGTCAGTGTTGCACTGGTGTCAGTCTGGCGTAATCGCCATTCGTCGGGAGTAACTGGTTTATCGCAGAGGGAAGGATCGATGACCATTTTCAGATCCGGCCCGCTGGGTTGTTGAACCATCAACGTCGGTGCTACGTGCCAACACCAATGCACTTCGCACTCAGGCACATTTGAGCTAGGGGCAAGCAAATTGCAACCCGCAGAATCAATCCAGATTTTTTCGGGGGTTTCTCCCTCTGCTATCATCAGATAGCACATCAGATGCGCCCTGATCCAGCATCCGTCATAGGGGAATTTGTAAGGAATGCAGGGATCGGTAGAGGAGCAGGGCACACAGGATTTCGCTTGCATCAGATTAAACAGTTCGACTGCCCTATCCCAGGTGACGGGCGGATCGGGGGCGGATGGAGCCGGTGGCTCGGTAGGGCGATCAATGCCAAAGGATTGAGGGAGCGGTCGGACATCGATAATTTCAAAGTTTTGCTGGGTTGATGTAACCAGAATGGCAGCATCGTTCGCCAGTGCTGCTTGAAGTGCATTCAACATCTTCTGAAAATCCGGATGATTGCGCGGCAGATAGTGGCGGGCTTGAGAAGTATAGAAGGTAACATAAACAGCTTCTTCACTTTCATTTATTCGCCAAACCTTGGCAGCTTCGGGAACACATAATTTTGTGATGATATTTGTCTCAGAATCGATTTCTACATAGACTGGCCTGTTATTTCTCTGAAGGTAATCAACCATTCGTGCCCAAACCGTCGCAGGGGGATAGCTTAGGTCTAAAAGACCTACTCGATCGCCTTCAAAGTTCACCGTCATAACCTGTGATTCTTGGTATGGAAGGGATCTCAGAATTTCCCCAGATGGAGACAGTTTCCTGATCTTATCTATCAGTGCATTAGAATTAGACATTTTTAGTTCCTCCGTATGTAGTTGATTGTTCTATAGCGGTTCTCACACCTGTGCCGTAGCTGTGATAGGTTTCCTGAAACCGAACCTGTTTAAAAGTAGGGCTAATCCAGAGTGCCGTCACCCCCAATCATTTCAGATAGCCGATTTTGCTCTCTAACCCCTTGAGCGTCCCTCCCACATATTTGAATCCCGCTCCGCGCTGTTCGATCCGCATCCGCCTCTGTTTTCACGGCATTTTCCGCACCAGCGGGACTGTAGGCTGGGGTTGTCCCGCTCCGGACTAAATTCCCCTCGTTGTCCTTGTACCCATTTTCACGACCATCGGAGAAGCGATCGAGCATCAAGAAATAGAACGCTTGGTCTTCCCAGGCGATCGGCGACGGGAACAATCCCCCCGCCGCTGATAGAGATGCAAAATTCAGTTGGCTTAAGCGTTGAACGGTTGTTGTCATGGTATTTTTCCTCTCAATCTTTCAAACTACTCATCCTCTCCGCCGCTCTTTTAATTCCTACTTAAAAAGCTTTTTTCTGGGGATGAGTTCATTGGTTTATTCCCTCCTTTTTAACCGTCTTCATGTATATTTTTTGACTTTTTGATGCTCTTCTTCTAGGGTAAAGTGAAAGTATAGTAAAGCGCTGTCAAATTTTCAAAACTTAATTTTTCCGAGTCTGTCCACTCACTTATTTTTAACAAAGGTTAAGGACTCCCTCTCAAATAGTTTTTGATAAGTTCGATTCTTTCTTTTGGCTTCCTGGTATCCCTTGAAGCTACACTTTCAGCTATACCGAGCCGAAGCAATTCTCTTAAGATCGAATAATCGCAAAATCGGCGCTGCTATTTCCCGTTATCAACCCATCGACCGCATGAAAATGCTTGTCATAGCTAAATAAAGCCAGATTATATTGTAGAGCCATCGCCGCGATCCACATATGGTTAGTGGGAATCGGATTGCCCTTTTTCCTCAAGTAATAATAAACTCTAGCGTAATATTCGGCGGTATTGCAATCGATCTCGCGTAGCGAGCGCTTTGCGTTCGCAAAACGGTTAATTTTGGATATTTCCAAAAATTGCTTAAGTTCTCTTCGGTTATATTCCTCTCTAGAAACCAACTCAAAACCACCATATAATTCCTCTAAAATTACACTATTTAAACCGATTCAAGGCGTGTTCCTAATAACCTCAACTGCTTCAAAAATATTACGTTTAAAAGCGGTGTAAGCGTTGGTATCCAGTAGAATCGGTCTTAGCTCCACAAACTTTCCTCAACCTCTCGAAAGGCTTCTGTATTTTGTAAAAAATCCATCTCATCCGCCTCTGTCCAAGTTCTGGCTAATTGAGATAATAAAGTCTGATCGGAATCGACATTATTTGTTCCTAAATCCTGCAATAAAAATTTGATCAGTTTTAACTTTTCATCTTAAAATTGAAAATCAACAGGGATAGGAAAGCCCTGTAACTGGAGGATCATGGCTAAAATTGTCGGTGTTCATGGCATCGCGCAAGAATTTAGGGGTAGCAACACGATTTGTGCTGAGTGGTTGCCAAGTCTCAAGGATGGATTGAAACTCGCGGGAACCGAGTTACAGTCCGATACTGATTTTCGTTGTGCGTTTTACGGAGATATTTTTCGGGGAAAATCGAAAGCGATCGGCATCCCGAACTACGATGTTAATGATATCGATTCCGATTGGGAAAGAGAATTACTCCAGTCGTGGTGGCAAGAAACGGAACGAGTGGAAAATAATCATCCCAATGCAGATAGCCTTTTGAGAGAAAAATCTACCCCGAAAATTATCCAGAGAGCTTTGTCGGGGTTAAGTGAATCTCGGTTTTTCGGTAGCATTGCCGAGAAATTGGTTATTTCTTATCTTAAGCAAGTAGGGGGCTATTTACACAATCGAGAGCTAAAACAGCAGATTCAAGAGCGAGTAATAGAATGTATCAATGAAGAAGATACGCGGGTACTTGTAGCTCATTCTCTCGGTTCGATCGTCTGTTACGAAACTTTATGTCAGCATCCAGAATGGCCGATTAAAGTCTTTGTCACTCTCGGTTCTCCTTTGGGGATAAGACAATTAATTTTCGATCGACTGCAACCATCCCCCCGCAATAACCTGGGGCGCTGGCCCGGAAATGTGGAAAGATGGGTAAATATCGCAGACGATGGCGATGTGGTGGCGTTGACAAAGCAACTCAACTCTTTATTTGAGGGAACTATCGAGGATAAGCTAGTTTATAATGGTTGCGAGGCTCACGATGCCAAAAGGTATCTGACGGCGGTTGAAACTGGGGAAGCGATTCGATCGGGGTTAAGTAGGTAGGTGTTAAAAATTATCAGACACCACCCTTATCAAGGGGGGACTAAGGGTAGGGTTGATTCATGAATCAACCCTACTATGAATCAACTCTAGGACTAAGGGGGGATCGAACCTAAAATCCATTTTTAATTTAATTATAACCAGCTACTTAATCGATTGATGGGCAATGATATGGATGAAGAAATCAAGTATTATCTGATCGCTTGTGGGACAAAGGATTACAACGCATTCGAGCAATTACCCAGCGTCGAGACGGATTTAGAATTGGTGAACAGTCTGTTTACCAGTGGTTTTGGATATGAAAGAGTTCTGCCAAGTTTACACTTGAATCCCACAACTAACGATCTTAAAAAATTATTCCCTAATTGGCTTCGGGATAAAGAGCGACATGGAACGAAAAATATTCTTATTTTTTACTATTCTGGTCATGGCGAATATTGTCCAGGTGATAGACATTATCTCATCCTGAAAGATACAGATATTGATAATATCGATTTAACGGCTTTACCGACTCAAGACTTAGTTCGTCCTCTTAACAATAAGCAAGTAACAATTTCTCAAATTCTCTATATTATTGATACTTGTTACTCCCAAAGTGGTGCGGGAGATATTATAAAATTCGTTAGTAATGCGATCAAACAATATGAAGCGGTTCGAGGAGCTAATATAGCTATTCATGTTATGGCAGCTTGTAGGTCAAAAGATACAGCGATCGAAGGCGTTTTATCCCGATCGCTGCAACAAGCTCTCGATGATATAGAAGCGATCGATTTTTATTCCCACCGTGGATATGTCGATCTAGGTTTGTTGGTTGATAAAATGAACCAGAATGTTGACGGTAATCAGCGTGTTAATTATTCTGCGCTAGGAATTGAAACCCATGCTATCTTTTTTCCTACTTATCCTAAAGCTGACCAAAAATGGGAAAATCAACGATTTAATTTAATCGAAAAACTTTTCAATATTTTAAATATTAATTCCGATAATAGTTTATTTTTAATCAACTCTTTTCTGTTAGTCTATGAGGATCCCAAATCGTCATCTATTTCAAACATAGAAGAGCTTAGAGAAAAACTAAAAGATTTGTCTAGTAAGCCAGTTAATAAAGAAATATGTCCTTTGATTTTATTTTCTGAATGGTGCAGGTTGAAGTTATTTAAGGATCAAAACCGAGATATTGCTGAAGATATTGATACTTGGAAAGGTGAAGCTGTTCGATATAGGGATGGTGTGCAGTTAGACACAATCAAGAAATATGCGAGAGAATTGTGGGATAAATTTAATAAAAATATCGAACTAGAAGGAAGAATACAAATTGTAATCTCACCCGCAATTGATAAACATAATAATACTGGCTTACAAACAGAATATTTTTATGTAAATACGATGTTTTTTGTGGGAATAAACAATAAAATTAAGTTATGGAATATCTATAAAAAAGAACAAGGTTTTATGTTAGAAGAAATGCAAAATAGTTTCTATCAGGTAATTCCTGAAATATTTTACTATTTACCCGATCGAGTGAGACTAGAGATTGAATTTTTCCTTCCATTTGCTTTGCTGAAACACTCCCTAGAAGATATTAAGTTTAGATGCGGTGAGGGGCCATCTATCGGATACGAGTATCCTGTTTTTATTAACTCCTTCGATCGCTATTTTGATGAAGATTTCCGAGAGATACGCGACGAGATCGAGGAGATCAAGAGAGCTTTATGGGAAAATAATAGCGATCTTGACTGGGAACATTACTACATCGGAACCGAACCATCGATCGCCGATCTGGAAGATATCGTGGAATCCCTGCCGATCGCCGTCTGGAGTCGAAACGCCAATCAACCGATGACAGATAACGATCTAAAACCCTCGGAATGGAGAAACTGGCCCGATAAGATCAAAGAATTACGCAGAAACAAGCGAAAAATCGCCCTTTTCTGGGACGATCTATACCCCAAACCCTCCCCGAGACCAAGACCTCTAAACACGAGAGTGGTGGAATCCAATGGCCAATAAACCAGTTACCAAAGCAGAAGAACTTCGCATCTATCGGGGTTTGACCCTGAGTGCCGATAGTTTACCCACACCCGAAGAACAAAGAAAACACCTCGATCGCATCCCACCGCCACCCCCTTGGCGCAGTTTTAGCCTGTCCCCGGAAGCATGGACAAAATCGCAGAAAATACCGCCCAAACAGGGAAAAATCGACCCTAGGGCTTTAGGATTCGTCGCGGATAAGAAAGCGGTGGAATTGGTGAATGCTGCCCTCTGTTTGCGTCGTCCCCTACTGATCGAGGGCAACCCCGGCGCCGGCAAGACTTCCCTGGCCTACGCAGTTGCCCGGGAATTGGGACTACCCGGCCCCTACCGTTGGTCGATCGTTTCCCGCACCACCCTTAAAGAGGGTCTTTATGCCTACGATGCGATCGGACGGTTACAGGAAGCTTCCCTACAAAGACAGAAAGTGGGAGAGGGGGGAAAGTACGAGGAACCAGATATCGGCAGCTATCTAAGATTAGGTCCCATGGGGATGGCTTTTTATCGATCCCTTCCAGGACGACCGGCGGTGCTGCTAATTGATGAGATCGATAAAAGCGATATCGATATGCCTAACGATCTCCTCCATATTTTCGAGGAGGGATTTTTTGAGATCCCAGAATTGACACGATTAAAAACCGGCGACCAATCCGTTCTTCCCTATCGCGGTCAACAGGACGACAGCGAGGAAAAAATCCCGATCGATCGAGGTTGTGTGTCTTGTCAGGAGTTCCCCCTAGTATTCATGACCAGTAACGAGGCCCGGGAGTTTCCCCCCGCTTTCCTGCGTCGATGTTTGCGTTTAAGACTCGAACAACCCAATAACGAGGATGATTTCTATCGGATACTAGAGCAACGTTTCCCCCCGGAGAGCCTGAATCAATTGGAAAAACCGGCCAGAGAACTAATCCGGAAATTTCTCGATCGAATTAAACGCAAAGACAAACTAGCCACCGATCAACTGCTCAACGCGGTCTATCTGTTACTACAGGGAAACGACCTCACCGCCACCGATCGCGAATCGCTGCTAGACACCATCTTTAAATCCTTGCAAGGGTAGGGGGAGAGATGGAAGGGAAGAAAGCCATCTGGTGGGAAGACGAGAGGGAAATGGCAGAACTGATCTGGTGCGCTGCTTACCTCGATCGAATTATCGCGCCTTGGTCGATCGAGCAGTCTGAACATTCGGAAGCGAACTCATCTAATGATCAGGAGGATAACCGGTCATCCGGCAGCGGTGAAAAAACCCCTCCCCCCGGAGCGATCGAGCCAACCCTCCCCGTTGCCTATCCCGAAAACATCGATCGCCCGATGCAGACCTCCCGGAAGCGCGATTCGGTCGAGAGCGATCGTTCTTCTCCCGTTCGTGTCCCCGATCCCTTTCCGATACCCGAACCCACCGCCATCAGTAAGGCAATTCTCCCCCTAGCGCGTCGCGTGCCTGGATTACGGGCCGACGAGTTGGATATCGAGGTTACAGTGGAACGGACGGCCGAAGCGGGGGGATTACCGATGCTCGCTTTCCGACCTCCCCTAGAACGTTGGTTAGAGGTTCACCTGTTGATCGATCGCTCTCCCCCGATGGAATTTTGGGGAGATCTAGCGGGGGGAATGACCACTCTCTTCCGTTGGCAAGGCTTTTTTAGGGATGTGCGGGTTTGGTGGTTCGAGACGGGTGAAAATGAAGCTCGTTTGCTTTCCGGCGCTGGGCAAATCGAACGGAACCCTCGCAGTCTGGTTGCACCCTCTGGGAACCGACTTTTTATCGTCCTAACCGATACTTTGGGGAAAGCTTGGCGATCGAGGTCCGCCTTCGCCACCCTAGCGGATCTGGGCAAAGAACACCCCGTCACCATCGCTCACATTTTCCCGCAGGAGCTATGGCAACGAACCGCTTTAGAGGGGGCGATCCTCCGGCCTTTGATCGCACCGG
The DNA here is from genome assembly GCF_014698375.1 of Microcystis flos-aquae FACHB-1344. Classification (NCBI taxonomy): domain Bacteria; kingdom Bacillati; phylum Cyanobacteriota; class Cyanophyceae; order Chroococcales; family Microcystaceae; genus Microcystis; species Microcystis flos-aquae. The sequence continues at coordinate 13,325 of NZ_JACJSW010000202.1, forward strand.
GTCCCGCTTCTGCCAATGCAACACTGCAAGTGGGGGAAAGACTCCGCACGAAGCAGATTCTCTATCGGTTCCCTATTTTCAATCTATCCCCTGCTCACTTTGCAACCTGGGCGAAATTTATCGCTGGGAGCGGTGGTAACTCGATTCAGGGGGTTTTAATGGGAGCAACCACTGCGGGGGTGAATATGGGTGAAACCGGAGAAGAAGAGGCAGCCGCTCCGGAAGCGGAATCCCCGGAAGAGTTATTGAGAGGCTTTTTAATCGATGCCAGTCCCTTGGCCCGAGAACTGGCTAAAGTGCTGGCGGCCGTTCCCCTGATTCCTCCGGTGATGCGATTGGCACAGCGGCGATTTTTACCCGATAGTAAACATTGGCATCTAGCGGAGGTCTTTTTTAGCGGACTGGTCGAAAAATCTACCTTTAGTCCGGAGGGAGCGACGGTTCCGGATGCTTGGTACGATTTTTACCCCGGCATTCGTCAGCTACTGTTGGCAGATAGTGCCGCTAGACGCACGATCGATATTTGGCGCGGCATCGGCGATTATATTCGCGACCATTACGGCGAATTTCGCGATTTTTCGGCTCTAATCCCCAATCCACAGGGTTCTCTAGAGGATGCAGTCAGCGATCGCTCTCTCTATTTCGCTGAGGTGGACGCGGCTGTTCTCCGCACTTGGGGGGGAGAGTACGCCGATATCGCCCAAAACATCGAGGAGAGAGTGAGGCAGCGAAAACAGGAAATCTTGACCCCGGAAAAACTCCTAAAATTCACCTTCGAGACCCTATACGTCGATAAACGGGGAGAAATTACCAAAAGAGAACCCCTGGAGGCCTACTACTACCAAGAACCCCTAGGGGAGGGAATCGAACCCCTAACCATGGTTGCTATCCCGGGGGGAACTTTCCTGATGGGTTCACCGGGAGAAAAGTACGATAACGAGGATGAAAAACCCCAACACCCCGTGAGCGTCAGTGCTTTCTACCTGAGCCAGACTCTGATTACACGGGCGCAATGGCGGTTCGTGGCCCACCTACCGAGGGAGGGAAAAGACCTCGATCCAGACCCTGCGGAGTTTAAGGAAAGTGATAATAACCCCGTCGAGCGCGTGAGATGGTACGATGCGATCGAATTCTGCGCCCGTCTGTCCCGTCACACGGGAAAAAATTACCGTTTACCGAGTGAGGCCGAGTGGGAATACGCTTGTAGAGCGGGAACAACTACCCCCTTCCACTTTGGCGAGACGATCACGGCAGAACTGGCGAATTACAATAGTTCAGAGGTCTATCAACAAGAAAAGGCGAAAGAATCCCCAAAGAAAACCACCCCCGTCCGCTCCTATCCCCCCAACGCCTTCGGGCTGTACGATATGCACGGGAATGTTTGGGAGTGGTGTTTAGATCCGTGGCACAGTGATTATCAAGACGCACCGCCCACAGACGGGAGCGTTTGGGACGAAAAAAATATTGATAATCGTTATGAAAACTTATTGAATAGTATAAATAAACTATTGACAGATGACCGAGATTCTGTATTGCGGGGCGGTTCTTGGTTCCTCCATCCAGATTTCTGCCGTTCCGCTTACCGCAGCTACAGCTCCCGCCGCGACGACTACGGCCTCTACGGTTTTCGGGTGGTGTGCGGTGCTGGGAGGACCCTGTAACCCTTTTCCCCTTTTTTTCCCTCTTTTCCCTCATTCCCTTTTCTGGAATTTTTTTAGGCAGGCTATAGTACGAGTGTATTAGTTTAGGGGGTCAATTACCTGGGGGGTTTGATCCCCCCTGCCCCCCTTGATAAGGGGGGTTTGATCCCCCCTTAGGGACTTGCGTGGGAATAATATCCCAATCGATCGGAGGGCGCAAGCTTTGCGCCCCTACAGTAACGGATTTTGTCCACAATGTAGGGGCGAACTGCGTTCGCCCAAAAGGTACATTATCAAAGCGCAAGTCCCTTAGTACTAGGGTTGATTCATAGTAGGGTTGATTCATGAATCAACCCTACCCTTAGTCCCCCCTTAATAAGGGTGGTGCCGATCCCCCCTGCCCCCCTTGATAAGGGGGGTGCCGATAGGCGGGGGTATCTCCCTTGATAAGGGGGGTGCCGATAGGCGGGGGTATCTCCCTTGATAAGGGGGGCATCTGATAATTTTTAACGCCTACCTACTTAAAAATAAACTTGAGTCAACGTGAAAAAACTGTCCTAACTTTATAGCTTGTTTTTCTGTTATTATTTGTTGACCAATAAGAATATCAGAAACTATGGTTTTTGAACCTAGTATATCTGATAAATCTTTTTCTTGTAAGTTGTTAGCTTCCATGAGTTCCCAGAGTATTGAATGGGGTTCTGATTCTTCAAGGGGATAATGATCTTGTTCGTACTTTTCGATTAAAGTCAAGAGTAAATTTAACAAAGTGGTTTCTTCTAGACTGCGATTTTCTCGATGAGATAAGGCCTCAGCTAGGATAATAGCCTGTTCGTTTTCTGCATCGTTTTCTATCACTTTTGGTAGATACTTGGCTAGTAACCTTCCGTAGGTATCACGGTTTAAAGTAAGGGTCATTTTTCCACTCATCTTTGTCATACTCCGCGTGAGTCAAAATGTACTTGATGTAAATTATTTGATCTTTGTAAACGATATCTACAATTAGACGATAGCGATTACCTTTGATATTAAAGACCGTGAAATTACCAACAGCTTCCGCTTGAGAATACACAGCTTGAACTTCAGCTAGGTTTTTCCACTCTGCTTTACTAGCAATTTTATACCAAGTATTAATGGCATTAACAGCATCGGCGTGTTTTCCAGAAAATTGCCGCAGTTTTGTACGGCTGATGATGTGCATATTCTTATTGATTTAGAATAGCTCTTGTATTCTAGTTTATCATAGCCTTATTTGCGCCACCAACCCGATGTCGGGGGGGCAGGGGGGGGTGAGGGCGATTAACCATCTCTGCCATTACTTATGAAAAATGGTATTATCCAACAGAGTTTTTAGATTTATTCAGCAAACCCTAATTACAAACACTTACTTAACATCATTTTACCGTTCCCCGTTCTCTTAATCCTCTTTCAGATCGCCAATCAGCAACGAATCGGGAGAGTTTGCTGATAGCCAAGGACTAAGAGATGACAGAGTTGGTGATATAGTAACTAAAGATCACACTTAAATCTAACCTTGCCATAGATGCACAAATCTCGAATCTGGCAACCCCAAAAATCTCCCGTCTCTAACATCAGTTTTAGCGATGAAATGAGGTAAGAATTTTGACCAAAATACTTAGCGATCGCATGGCCGTTTATCTGCTCATCGGTGGACTCCTGTTTAGAATAATCATCGCCTTGGGGCTTTATCCCGGGTACGATGAAGCCTATTATTATGTTTACAGCCATAATCTAGATTGGAGTTATTTCGATAAAATTGAGATGCAGCCACGGAAACGAACTAGACCTGAAGAGGTACAAATTTATGAAAGCTGAAGATTTTGACCGCAAATTTGATGATGGAGAAAATATCATCGAATATTTGGATTTAACTAAAATTAAACGTTCTAATTGCGAGGAACAAACAATTGCCTTTCAGTTTCCATCATGGATAATAGAGGCTCTTGAGCAAGAAAGTCAGCGTCGTGATTTACCGTTACAAGCTATTGTCAAAGGCTGGATTGAGGAAAAATTAGCTAGTTCTAATTCTCTGCAAACAACCCATTGAATGGGTAAGATGCGATCGCTTGTTCAGATGATCAAAGGGAAACTACTGCCCAACAAATTTATACCCAAGTAGTTTGTACCTTGACAACAACGGCTTTTTTCTAGCGCTTAGAAATTAGTCGGAATGGAAACTCCCTAAAACTTAGGAATCTGTACTTCACCCAAGAGAGAAGTGCTATATTACTTCAGGATAGAAAAGATGAAATTTCAGCAGCATCAGTGGATTACCCGTCTCAAAACCAAGGAATCATTGAGCTTTATTGGGATACTTGCCATAGTTACTTGGACTGCTCATTTTTGGCACTTTGGCGGCTTGGGTTTATATGAAGATGACTACTTCTATGTCGGCGAACCCATAAGGATGAACCTTCTAGAATTTTTCGACTTTATAAAAAGAATAAATTTATATTTTTTTCAAGGGCGTATCGTTGGTTTTAATATCGTTCTTTTATCGGCATTTATTGGGGGACATTTAGGAGGATTAAAACTGGTTTATGCAATAGCTTATCTATGGGTATTAACCAATAACATTCTTTTTTATATCTTCCTTAAACGCCTTTGGGATCAGCCTTTTTTTGTCATCTGCGGAACTTTGTCCTTTGCTCTGTTTCCCGCTGACAATACCAGAGCTTTTCTGACTCACATTCATGTTTTACCATCTGTGACCTTTATCTTGATAGCTTTTCTCTGCTATTTTTCCCAGAAGAGGATCATCTCCTATTTATTCATTTTAGCCGCTCTCCTCTCCTATGAAACCTGTTTCCCCCTTTTTCTTGCCGCTCCACTCTTCAAAAACAAGTGGAATGGAAAGCTATTAAAAGAATTTATCAGAAATGCCCTAGTATTGGGGTTCATTTTCCTGGGAGTGCTCATGCTTCGCAAACTAACTGGGGATAGCAGAGTTAATGATTTGGATATCCTCACGGCTGTTTTAACTCCTCTGCGTCAAACTTTAATCGGACCTTTTATCAGCTTGAGTACCTTCTTTTCTCGTCCTTGGCAAGTTCTAGTCAATCTTAAAGGGGAATTACTTTTCTTGCTTCCCATAACATTTGCTCTCTTGACTTGGTTTTTATTACAATTTAAGGTAAATCGAATTGGTGCAACGACAGTCAGTACAAGCGAAATGCCTTTTGGAAACAATTCTGAAAATTCTTTCTCGATTAGGCAGCTGGTATTACTAAGTCTGATCTTATTATTTTTAGCCTATCCCCTCACCTTCACCGTCCATGCTACTCAAATTAGTGGGCGCGATTCCAGGGTGCATACTGCTGCGGTCTTAGGAGCTTCTCTTCTCGCTGGAATTGTCTGTCACCTCATTGTTTGTCTAGCCGCAACCTATCGGCAAAAGAATCTAGCTGCTACGATCTTAGCAGCATACTTTACCTTATTAGTCGGATTTGGATTGATCGTGCAGCATGACAATCAACGTTGTTGGCAATATCAACAAGCTTTTTGGACTGATGTAACTCGATTGGCCCCAGATATCACCGAGGGTACTGTAATTTTAGTGGATGCTCCCAGTATGTCTTGGGGAAGACAGTTGCATCCCATTCATGGACTCATGCAATATGTATTGGGACAAATTTATCAGTTTCCTCAAGATTGGGAATTTATACCTAAGCTCTATAGGCTCAACCCTAACTGGCAAAATAAAATTGATGATCAGGGAATCCTGACATTGGACAGTAATAATGGTGTGGTTTATTTCTACTTTCATCCTTGGGAACTTGATCGCCATCTTCAGACATCTGAGATTATTTTATTACAGGAAAAAAATGGGAAATTAATTCGTCAAACCGATCCCATCATTGTCGGTGAGAAAAAGTTCTATTTTAAGCCAATTAGTAAGACAACATTAGATATTTTTAAGAAAGGTTTTTTATATAAAGATATAATTAATCCGTCTATTCGGAAGTCAATCGATTATCTAAAAGTCATGGTGATTCTCCCCCATCTAAGTTGATCATCCTTGGGGATAAGCTAAGACGCATTTAAACTGGGTATTGTTAAATTAGCTAAAAAGATGACAGAGTTGGTGATATAGTAACTAAAGATCACACTTAAATCTAACCTTGCCATAGATGCACAAATCTCGAATCTGGCAACCCCAAAAATCTCCCGTCTCTAACATCAGTTTTAGCGATGAAATGAGGTAAGAATTTTGACCAAAATACTTAGCGATCGCATGGCCGTTTATCTGCTCATCGGTGGACTCCTGTTTAGAATAATCATCGCCTTGGGGCTTTATCCCGGTTACGATGAGGCATATTATTACGTTTACAGCCATAATCTAGATTGGAGTTATTTCGATCATCCGCCAATAGTAGCGATTTCCACGGGTTTTGGGACTTGGATCACGGGATTAGTCAATCAATTTACCATTCGCTTCGGTACTCTCCTCCTCTATACTGGCAGCCTCTGTTTGCTGTATCTGACGGCTTTAAAATTGTTCAGTCTGCCGGTCGCCAGAATGACTTTAGCGATCGCCACCCTCATCCCCATCTATGGGATCGTCTTCGGGATTCTTTCGCAGCCAGATAGTCCTTTAATCTTTTTTTGGTCATTAACAGTCTATTTAGCTGCCCAAGAATTCTGGCCAATTCGGGAAAAAAACTATCATCCTAGCTATCGTCTCGCTTATATTGGACTTGCCGTAGGATTGGCGGTTTTAAGTAAATATCACGGCTTTATTTTGGGCTTTGGTTTAGTTTTATTTTGTCTGACCACTCCCCGCTATTGGCCTGTATTTAGATCCCCTTGGTTGGGATTAGGATTTATTCTCTTTTTGATAACTTTATTGCCGATTATCTACTGGAATATTAACCATGATTGGATTTCCTTTCGCTTTCATTTAGAAGACCGTTTTTCTGGAGAACCCAAAACCTTTAATATTCTTGGTATTCTCTCGGTTGTTGGCATTAGTATCGCCACGATGTTTCCTCCTTTCGGTCTGCCGATGTGGTGGGTGACATTTAAAAGCTTTGCCGAACAAGTGCCTAATTTTATCTCGAAAAAAAGATTTTTTCATCGAGAAGAAGAATCACTAAAAAAATGGTTAATTCTCTCGGTTTCTCTGCCCTTAATCCTGGGAATGCTTTATGTGGGAGCTTCCCATTATCTCGCCCCTAGTTGGATTTTACCCGGGTTCTGGTCCGGCACAATTTTATTAGGAGAAAAGGCCAATACTTGGCAGCAATCTTCTCGAATCTGGGTAAAAAGATGGTTATGGGGGTCAGGAATTTTTATCGTTACTATTTTATCTATAGCAATGCTTCACGTTACTTTTGGCACTTTCCAAAAACCTAGTCAATACGCAATTTTTGGGGGAATTATTGCCCCAGAACAGGACCCTTCTCGGGAAATTGTCGATATCGATCAACTGCGTCAAGGCTTTGCTAATTCGCCCGAATTATTAGCACTCTTAAAAGATTCTAGCTTCGTTTTTACCCATAATTTTTATGTGACCGCATGGCTAGATATGGCCCTTTATCCCCTAGTTCCTATTCCCGTCACCTGTTTTAACAACGATCAAAGGGGTTATCAAATTTGGTTTAATCCTCAAGAATGGATCGGTAAAAATGGTTTATTAATTACTACAAATAGTTCTCTAGAAAGACCGGAAATAATCGATCGCTACCGTCCCTATTTCCAAGATATAACTAAAGTAGCTGTCATTCCGATCAAGCGCGGTGGTGTCACCATCGAACAATTTCATGTTTACCAAGCTAAAGGACTAATTAAAACTTATCCTTAAAATAGATCAATTAGTTCATAAATACTACTAATTCCTATCTCCTGAATTTTGTCACCTTTTTTACTTTTTACTTGATAAATATGTCCATTCATCGAGTGCGTATTGCTAGAGATAAAGGGGAATTTGTCCAGTCCTTAGTTAATTTTAATCAGGGAATTGGACCCTTTCAAACCTATGCTGATGTCATCGCTTTTGCGGCGGCTTTGGGGGTAAAATATCAAGAGAGGGTGGCGATAGAAAATGTAGCGAAGGAACCCTCACCTATCAACCTGGAAATTTTTATTTCTCGTGGCTACGATACCCTAATCAAATTATTGGCAGTCAATGAATTCCAAGACACGAAAATTCTTTCTCCCCACGGGGTAGATTCGGAAGCTTTGCGAGTGACAATTTTCGAGGAATATGCCAACGCCGGTTTAGCAAGATTAGAACGAGAATTGCGGGGTGCGGTGGATTATACTGAAAGATTATTGTTAATTATCAGTCAAGAACGTTTTCGAGAAATTACTGCCACAACCGAATTCGATTTAGGGAGATTTTTGTAGTATAAATTCTAGTTATTCTCGTAGGAAGCAAAAAATCGATTGTAAAGCCTTTTATTGATCTCGTATAGTAGCCAAATAATTAAAAAACAGACAGAGATAAATATCAAAGGTTTTTTAGTCAGTAAATTCTGCAAACTCCAGAATAGTTGCTGCGGTTGAGTGACTAGATACCAACTATTCAGTCGAAGAAAACGCCCTAGATAGATACCGATCGCACTTAAAAAATGGAGAGTTATTTCTAGGGGTAAAACCGCTGAATTTAGCTGACTTTGCTGACAATAACTTTTTAAATTAAGTAAGGAGAGAACGTATAGCTGAAAGCCAATAAAAATAAAGAAGCTATACTGGGGGATTAAAACTAAAAAAATTAAACTTTTGGCGTAATCCTGCTGAAGATAGGCGATTAAATGAATGCTATCGGTGAGAATATAGGGAGCATTGGGTAAAAAAAGCAGGAAAACTAAGAGAATTAACCACCAGAGTAGGGAACGATCGAGGGCGATCCGAAATAGCCAAAAGCTGAGGATAAAGGGGATAAAGGCCAGAAAAGAATTCCAGATAATCCTCCTGGTGCTAAGGTTAAATAATTGCCAAGCATTGTGCCACCAATCCCTAGTTAAAATTATCGTTAAATCTGCCCAAATCATCCCTTAAATACCAGTCTCCTCTAGGGTTGATAAATATCCTAACCAATGTTTTAAAGATTCCGGTAAAGGGATTCTTTTTCTAGCGGTGGGAGCGATGCACACATGGCGAGTTTTCGCTTTTGCGACCATGATTTCAGCCAAATAAATTTTATACTGCAATTGAAACTCGTTTTCGCTCAGGGATCGGGCAGTGAAATCAATCTGTATTTGATCGCCACAAAAAAGGGGACGAAAAAACTGGATTTCCGCTTGAGTAATCGGTAGGGCAACCGGAGAATCTTTCAAAAAATCCTTAATATTGATGCCAAATTGTGCTAAAGAAAACTCGTAGGCTTCATGACAGATCGAGAGAAGATGGGCAAAGTAAACCACACCGGCAGCATCGGTATCGGCCAGATAAATTAGGCGTTCATAGGACATAAAAAGCTTATTGTCTTTCTAGAAAGGTTAAACTATCTTGTAGTTGTCTTAACTCGTCTCGATGGGCTTTGACAGTTAATTCCGTTTGCTGAGATTTGCTTTCTACTTTAAAAGCCACTTCCTCTAAACGGCCGACTTTTTGCCAATAGAAAACACCCGCGAGGGGAGATAAACCCACAAGAGCAAAAATATAGGGATTAGTATCGGGAAATAACACCGATAACACCAGTGAGAAGCAAAATAAACCCAAGGCCGCTAAAATTGTCAAAAATATCGCTAGAAAGGGGCTAGGAGGCACAAAACCCTGTAATCTGACAATATTCTGTTCGGGTTCGATCGCCTTGACTTGATAGGAACGTCGGTCAAAATAATCTCGCAGTTGTTCTAATAGTTGGTCGTCACTGGTACTGGTAAGATAGACACGCTGTTCGATACGCTCTTTGACGGAACCGCGAATAAAAAAGAATAATCCCACCATGAGCAGGAGAGTCAGAAAAAAAGTTGAGGAAAGAACGGGGGTATCCATGGCGGCAGTTAGGAGCGAAAAAACTTACAATTAATCCTAATTATCCTAACCTATCTTCTCCCCCGATTTAGAAGATAGACCCTAGGAGCAAAACCTCGATCGAGAATCAGAAAAATTTAACCCCAAGGCAGATTCATGGGCAACAATCTATTAACAGGATTAATCGAACCCTTACAGTATAGTTTCATGCAGAGATCCCTAATTGAAGCTATCATCGTCGGGATCATTTGTGCGGTGGTGGGAACCTACCTGATGGTACAACGTTTAGCCCTCTTGGGCGATGCCATCAGTCACTCGGTCTTACCCGGATTAGCGATCGCTTTTATTGGTAATTTTAATCTGCTACTGGGTGCTTTACTAGCCTCAATGGTCAGTACTCTACTGATTAACTTAATCCGTAATCGTTCCCCAATCAAAGAAGATGCGGCCATGGGTATCGTTTTCTCGGCTTTTTTTGCCCTTGGTATCACCCTGATCACTCTCATCCAAAAAAACAACAAAATTGACCTTAATCACTTTCTCTTCGGCAATATTCTCGGTGTTACTGCTGCCGACATTCGCGATACCCTAATTATTGCCGTTATCGTTTTGTTAACCGTTTTGCTCCTGTATAAAGAACTATTATTCTACACTTTCGACAAAATCGGGGCGCAAGCGGCGGGTTTACCAGTAAATTTATTAGATTTAGGCTTAATGCTCCTGATCGGTCTGACAATCGTTGCTAGTCTCCAAGCGGTGGGAGTAATCCTCGTTTTGTCCCTTTTGATTACCCCCGCGGCCACTGCTTATCTTTTAGTTACCCGTCTCCATCAAGTCATGGGTGTGGGTGTGGGTGTGGGTATTATTTCTAGTATCAGTGGGATGTATTTAAGTTATTACTGGAATTTACCCTCTGGACCTGCGATCGTGCTTGTCGCTTTTAGCCTATTTATGTTGGCCTTTTTATTCAGTCCCCGTCAGGGAATTTTCACCCATCCCTCTAGTCTAGGTGGTCAACTTTCTATCTGGGGAGAGATGAAAAATTTGTTGAGACGACGTTAGTTTGCAGCAGAAGGTGGGGTTTTTGGCAAGTGATCAAAAAAAGCCGACGGCTAAAAAACTGATAACGGCTATCAGTAGTCGTGCAGAATTAATTTCCTAGTCGAGACTCCGAGACAGTAGAGGATGCCCTATCAGGTTATACTTCATCTTTAGGAGAAACGCCTTAAGTATGGCACGATTTTTGAAAAATGGTATAAAAAGTATAAATGTCAATCGATCGACTTAAATCTTAAACTAAATAATCAAGCCCGAATCGCCCGGTATTGGAGGAACAAAACAACTCGTGAGTATAACTGATTTAATCCAAAAAGGCGGAGTGGCCATGTGGCCGCTGCTTTTTCTGTCTATTTTAGCTCTTAGCACTATTATCGAACGAATTTGGTTTTGGAGTCGTACTCTCCTCAGTGAGGGCCAGATTTTAAATCGCATTATGGAATCCGCCATCCGTAACTGGGATTTGGCGGCAAAAGTCGCCGGAGATTCCCGCAATCACCCCATTGGTAGCTATCTTTATGCTCCCCTGCGTTTAGAAAATCCAGATCCAGAGGTTTTTCACTTTGCCCTCGAATCGGCTGCCGATGAACAATTATCCCTAATGAAACGGGGCGATAAAATCCTTGAGGCAGTCATTGCCCTTTCTCCCCTGTTAGGATTATTAGGGACGGTACTCGGTTTAATTACCTCTTTGGCCAATATTCAATTAAGTGACCTGGGAACTTCCTCGACGGCGGGAGTAACTTTAGGTATTAGTGAAGCTTTAATTTCCACCGCTACCGGCCTAATTGTCGCTATTTTTAGCCTCGCTTTCTATCGTGTTTTTCAGGGACTCTGGTTCAATCAAGCCCGAATTTTTCGCAAGGCCGGCAGTGATTTAGAAATTATCTACCGCCAACGCTGGTTACACCAAGAAGACCAACAATACGCCCTCAGTGCTAACCTAGAAAAACCTCTCGATCGCTAAATCTCTCCCTTATCAAGCATGGCCGAAACTAAATCTCTTAACCACAAAAAGCCAAAAAGTAGCCATATTACGGCTCGTCCGCTCAAATTATGGCATGATCAACACCGCATTCAAGAGGATGTGCAGGTTAATATCATTCCCTTGATCGATGTAATTTTCTGTATTCTCACTTTCTTTATTCTCGGTGCAGTGGGATTATCTCGCCAACAGGCTATCAGTCTCGATTTACCGAAAGCTAGTACCGCCACCACCCCGATGCGGGAAATGTTGGTGGTTAGTCTCGATGATTTCGGACAACTCTACGTCGAAAAACAAATGGTGACTCGCGCCCAGTTGTTCGAGGCGATCAAGAATTATCATCAATATAGTCCCAATGGACTGATGGTACTGAATGCCTCCAGAAATGCCAGTTATAACGAAGTGGTTGGGGTTTTAGACCTACTGCGACAGGTAGGCGGTGATCGTGTGGCTTTAGCGACTCTATCGGGGGAGGCTAATAATCCCACCCTGGAAAATAGCAATCCTTTGCCCAATTTGCCGACTAATCCCACCTTGCCCAGTTTACCCAATCCTCTGGGCAGAAATTAACTAGGAATGGATGCGATAGCTGAGTAATTGTTCTTCGAGGGCGGCAATGCGATTGTAGGCCGCCGTCAATTGTGCCGTTAATCGGCGAATTTGGATTTCATCGGCAAAAGAATTATCGCCATTGACAGCTGGGGCTTGTTTGCCACCGTGATCCCGGAGAATATCTTTATGATCGTAGAGGCTATTATCGGATAACTCGGAAAAACCGACCATTTCCAGGGATTCTCGCCGGGAATGACTCGATTTATCTCCAGCTAGGATAGCAATTTGCTGGCTGAGGCTTTCGACAATATCCTGTAGACGCTCGACTTTCTGCTCAAGACTGATAATCTGTTGTTGTAGTCCATTCATGCAATTACCTAGGGATAAAGGAGGTTTCCCCTCTATGCTAGGCTCTGGAGGAAATGGGCTATAACAATTTCTGATTGATTTAACGATCCCTTTACTGCCCTTAACGAAAATATGGCACGGGAAGTCCCCACACGAGACCGAAGCGGGATGGGGATGTGCCGAGTGCCTCCTTTCCCCTTGATCAAAACCTATGCCACAATGTTTATGGACTTAAGCATATTTTGAGACTTTTTAGAATGAAATAGCCCTGGCATCGGTAATCGCACTCGACATAAAAATTAGCTCACCAATCTAGATAAAATTTCTCGATGAATTAAAGCTCGATCAATTAAAAAATGTTTGCGATCGCTGGTTAATCCCTCTCCATTGGCATAAAAATCAATCCAAGTGGTACTAATATCATTAACTGCCTCTGGTAACTGCTCTAATTCCCAACCCGGCATCGGTACTTCGGCAATTAATCGCGACACTTTCGGATCATAACTCAGGGCAAAACAACGACAATCTTCTGCTGCGGCCATAATTAAACTATGAAAGCGCATTCCGATCACCATTTCTACCCCACGAAATAAGCCTTTTAACTGTCTTGGATCTTCTAAACTAACGATTTGATGATTTTCCCTTAATTGACAGGCTACAGCTTCACAAAGGGGCAAATCCCGCGACTTTTGAAAAGGGACTAAGAGAATAAACGCCCCCGTACTGATTTGTAAATCAATTAAAGCTTGGGTTAATTTATCTAATTTTGCCGGGGTTAATAGGGGATGGGGACGTAAATTGACGGCGATTCTTGGGGCGGGTAAATCCGATAATCCCTTGACTGATTGAGCGTCTAAAGCCCATACTGGATCGGGGGCAACAATGGGATGAATACCCCAATTGGCGACTAAATGAGCCGAAGTATCATCGCGCACACTAACTAAACTACATTTTTGTAAAACTTTTTTGGTTAACCAACGGGTAAAAGGTCTATTTAATGGGCCAATTCCCTGCCCCCAAGCAATAGTTTTTAAGCCCAATAATTGAGCAAGAGCCATTAAACCACCGTAATAAATTGGACTGGCAAAACTGGTGACATCCTGCATTAAACTGCCGCCACCCCAGATAAATATATCCGCTTTTTTCATAGTTTGAAAAACTTGCCACCAATCCCTACTAGGACAGGTTTCCACTCCATAACGTTGACTGGTTTCTCTGGGATTATTTGACAAAACAATAGGTTTAATTGCTGAGGGCAACATCTGCAATAGAGACACTAATAATGCCTCATCTCCTCCGTTTCCTCTCCCATAATATCCACAAATTACTGCACGCATATATTCAGTTATCAGTTATCAGTTATCAGTTGTCAGTTGTCAGCCAGAAAAAGGCAAGAGTCAAAAGGCAAAAGGCAAAAGTATGGGAAATTTGTCCCCTGTCTCCTGTCTCCTTTGTCCGCTTTGTTACTTTTTCCTTGAAAAATGTCCCTTAGTTTCTTAAGTTATGCCGTCAGCTACAAGTTAGCAGTGACCAGTTTTATTCGATTCAGTGATCAGTTTATCTATTTTCTTATTCCCACTCATAACTAATAGCTTAAACCTGATCACTGGTTACTGATCACTGATCACTGATTTAGTCGTCCATTTGCCAGGGTTCGGTGATGTTTTTTTCATCGAGGATATTTTTGGCTCTTAAAATCAAGACCAATTGACCTAAGATGGTGACATCAGGGGAACTATCAAACCATTGTAAAGAGACGGAATTATCCCTCTCCACTAGATAATAATTGTTCACATCCCATTCGGCCAAAACTCGATCGATCACTAATAACACTTCCTCAGACCTGGTGGCAATCGATCGAGGTAATTGATCGCTAGGCCATAAAATCGCTACAGGATCGATCGCTTTGAGAATTGCTTGCCAACCGGGGAGAGGCACGACTGTTTGTTTATCCCCCACCGTTACCAGTCGAAAAGGTTCCTCGACGCTCAAACTTTCTGTGTGTTTTATATCAGTTACCGTCACCGGAAATCTTCCTACTAAAGGGATAATTCTGGCTAATTCGTCCTCATCCTGTAAACGATGGACGGGTAGCAACGGTGCGCTACGGGAGGGAGTAACGGTAAAATCTTGTAGTAAAGACTCGATCGCCTGTCTGGCCGAGTCAGAATGGGCAAATTTCAACCCTTTAGCGATTAATTTCGCTCTTTCGGCTAAATCCCGCTTTTGTTTGCCCCGTTTCCAACACTGATAAGCGATCGCATCTCCAGGATGACGGGTAAATTCACTGGGAATCTGGGATAAACGGGAAAAATCTTGGATAGCCTTGGCGATATCGTGTGCTTCAGCCACCTCAATCCTTTTTTCTGCCGCTAATTTCGCTGCCCCCAATCTTTGTTCTTGGTTGAGAATCCGTAATTCGTATAGCACATCACTGCGCGGCCCAATGTAGTAACTTAACAAATCTTCATCTGCCCCCGCTTTGATTAAACTCTCAAAAACTTGGGCAGCGACAATAATTAAATTTTGTTGGGCATTTTGAAAACCGGTTTGTTCAAAGATTAACTGGGAATCGTAGCCAGCTTTTTGCAGTTTTTGACATTTTTGCCCCCAATTCACCCAATTTCCTTCCTTATGAAGCAGCGAGCGCATTAATTCGGTCGCTTCCGTTTCGCTGATTCGATCATCTGTACTGCGAGGCTGTTCTGTCATAGACAACTTGATCAAGCTACAATAACTAAAATTTATCTAATCCCTCAAAAATCTTCAATAGCAATTAAGGTTAACAGGATAGACTAGATAGTAACAGGATAGCTGACAATCACCCCCTTCGTACCTGTTAGGGCAAGTTTATCTTCAATGTCTAGATTAAGAGTTAATGGAAGCATTCCCCCCTCGTCCACAACTAACCCCGGTCAAAGGACGATGAAAACCAAGCGTCACCCCAAAGATAGTGCCTTGGGTTTAGTCTCTACCCTCAGCTTTCCGGCGATCGTCGGGACGGCGGATATGATGCTAAAATCGGCAGAAGTTACCCTCGTGGGTTACGAAAAAATTGGCGGTGGTCACTGTACGGCGATCGTGCGTGGTAATATTGCCGATGTGCGGTTAGCAGTGGAAGAAGGGGCAAAAACCGCCGCACAGTTCGGACAATTGGTATCTAAATCGGTTATTCCCCGACCGATGCCCAATTTAGAGGTAATTTTCCCCATTGGTAGCCGTTTAGCCGAAATTGCCCAAAGTCAACGGGGTTTCAGCAAACTGAGCAATATGTCGATCGGTCTCTTGGAAACCAGGGGTTTTCCCGCTATGGTGGGGGCAGCCGATGCCATGTTAAAATCGGCCGATGTGCAGTTAGCTTCCTACGAAACAATTGGGGATGGTTTGTGTACGGCCATTATCCGGGGTTCCGTCGCTAATGTGGCCGTGGCCATTGATGCGGGAATGCGGGAAGCAGAGAAAATCGGTGAACTGCACGCGGTGATGATTATTCCCCGTTTATTGGAAGATTTAGAACATACTCTACCGGTGGCCAGCTACTGGTTAGAAACCCCCGAACCTTTACCGATGTTGTTACCCAATACTGTCCGGGAAAAACAACGGGAATTAGTCGCTTTACCTGAATTGGAAAAAACCAAAATACCAATTCGTCGCCAAGAAATGCAGGAAAAAGTGTTAGAAGAAGTGATTCCCGTGGAAGTTATCACCGATGAGGACAGTTATTAATTTTTATTTTCAGCTTTGCTCCTGTGCTGCTACAAGTACAGGAGCAAAAGGTTGAATTAGGGTTTGGGGCAAAAAGTTTGTTGGTGGGTGTGGATTTCCCAGTAAAAAATCTTTACAGAAGCCCCCGACAATTAAACGAATCAAATAATTATAAATTTTTGTCAAGAGGTGCGGTCAGATCAAATAATCGTCGCCAGAATTAGCCTAAATTGTCAGGAATTTAGTTAAGCAAGGTTTTTGGCAATATACTAATCTGGCTAACAGGCTTTTGGACGTGATATAGAGAAAAGTTCTGGCGATTGCGCCTAGATGGGGTGATATGCCAAAAGTTGACCCATATCGTTACTCTGAGGAGTGTTATCCAGAAATTTTCCGTGTAATATGTAGTTATGTTTTTTGAAAAGGAGTCAGCATAATGAAGCCTTTAGCTATAAATCCAGATTCGGTGAATATTATATCTCCATTAATTTCGCCGAAAAAAATAGAGTTAAATCCTATTCGGATAACATATAAATCCCCGATACAATATCGTAAAGCTGTTTATAAAATAGCATGTTTTTTCCGGCGAGAGTTTAGATACGACTTTGTGCAATATGGTTATGAAGGCGAAGAAAATGACCCGAAGCATGTTGCTTTTTTGTGGCTTCATCCAGAAGCAAGGCCTTTTACAGGCGATTTTAGAATTCCATGTATCGGAGCAACCTGTTTCCGATACCGTGAATGGACAGATAACCCAGCAGGATACGCTATGCAATGGATATGGTTCCATCCGTATTGGAGACGCAAAGGATTGTTATCCGAATCTTGGTCTGATTTTAAGCAGGAATTCGGCGATTTTATCTGCGAGCAACCGATATCAGAAGCAATGACTAAGTTTCTGGATAAACAACAAAAAACATAACTCATCGTTGCACCAGACAGCCGTAGGGTGCGTTCCCTAAGGTGGCTCCTACTGCTCCAGCGATCGATTTTGGGGAACGCACCATGCACATTGATTGAAACTGTGGGTTAAAGTGCGATGTCGAAGGCACTGGGTAGCAGCCCTAGATGTCGTTAGGCCTTCAATCTACTTACAGATCAGAGGCAGGCATTGACAATTAATGTAGGATTAGTTAGTATGATGATCTAATCCTACCGGGCTGTCGTAAACAGTTTATGGCAATGAGTAAGAAAGTTAGCATAACCTTAGACGACGAAGTTTTGGAATTTGTAGATCGACTAGCAAGCAATCGTAGCAGCTTTATAAATGATGTTCTCTGGCAAGAGAAGAGAAGGGTTTTTATGAAAGAGCTAGAAGACGCTTATAAAGATCAGGCCAATGATCCAGAGATGCAAGCAGAAATCTCTGTCTGGGATATTGCAGTGGGCGATGGTCTAAATGCCTAATGGAAGACTAACCTATAAGCGAGGAGAGATCTGGTGGATCGATCTGAAACCCGTTGTTGGTTATGAAACCGATAAAGAACGTCCTTGCCTGATTTTACAAAACGATATTGGCAATCAAAATGGAACAACGACAGTAGTTGCTCCATTGTTGCCCGGGAAAAGGACTTATCCTTTTGTTGTCAATATTACACCGACAGTGCAGAATGGACTAGACGGAGATCGACACATCAACTTAAGTCAAATGAGGGCTGTAGATTCTCAAAGAATTAAGAATAAACAGGGTGTTTTAGAAGACGTTTATTGGGAAGAAATAGAGAAAGCAGTATGTATTGAGCTCGGTTTCAGCAAATCGCTATCGCCGTAGGGTGCGTTCCCTAAGGTGGTTCCTACTGCTCCAGCGATCGATTTTGGGGAACGCACCATGTACATTGATTGAAACTGTGGGCATTATGCTAGAGTGGTGGTAAGAGCAGTTATCAACTACTACAAACAGTTGAATTGGTAAAATACATGAGTACATCAGCAAAATCACTAGAAGAACTGGTGAGACAATTATCGCCCCAGTTAAAGGTTGAAGTACAAACGTTTGTAGAGTCACTTTTAAGTAAATCTAACCAACCTATAAAACGTAAACTCCGTCAAGACTGGGCAGGGATGCTTAAAACCGATTACACATCAATTGAGTTACAGCATCTTGCAGTTGAATGGAGAAATGGCTAGTGTTTCTTCTGGATACGAATATTTGGCTAGAACGCTTATTAGGACAAGGACAGGCGGAGGTTGTTGCGGAGCTACTTGATACGCTCTCGCCCTCTGATATGTGTATGACTGATTTTACTTTACATTCTATCGGGGTGATCTGTAATCGGCTGAATCAACGAGACGTTTTTATCAAATTTGTGGATGACGTTTTGATTGATGCTGGTGTTGTACTGGTCAGTGTTCCTGCTAACCAAATGAAGAGAGTCGTAGAAATAATAGATCTCTTTCGCTTGGATTTTGGCTCTTCTGGTTTTCGTGTGTTAATTTTTGTTATGAATTAAAGCAAGCAAACAGCTTAAGTCGAAGATGTTGAAAATTGGTAAATCCATAACTCATTCTTTTAATAAGCTT
>NZ_JACJSW010000203.1:0-28547 GCF_014698375.1 Microcystis flos-aquae FACHB-1344
ACGCAGGGGGGACTTAGACAAAATCAGTATAGCACAATAAAAGTTAAGTTAACAAGATATAGTTTAAAAAGCCGTCCTAAAAGGACGGGGCTTTAACCCAAAATTTCGGTAAAATCGAGGGTCTTCCCCTGACATTTATGATAAAATCAAGAGGCCGACTGACATCTGAGAAGCGATAGCAACCATGACGGGTGTGGACTTACAGCAATTATTACTAGAAAAATGGGGTCGTTCCTACGATATCCAGCTACGACGCATCAAAGATAAGGTTCATGTTCAGGTAATGTGGAAATATCTCGAACAAGCTTCTTTTCCCCTCTCCGAGTCCGAATATCTGGAACATCTCAATGCGATCGCTAATTATCTCCACGAATGGGGTGGTTTTAGTCAATTTCAAGCTTTTATCCGCGAAACCCGCGAGCGTCCCCGTCTTGGTAAAGCGGTTAGTCTGGCCTTAGATTTAGGTGAAAGGGCATCGGAATGGCTGATCAGTGATCAGTGATCAATTTGAGATCAGGCAAGAGGCACTCTTGCAAGAGGCAACACCCCTCCTTGCCCCCCCCGATGTCGGGGGGGTTGGGGGGGCGGGGGAGATTCAGCTAATCTTAAGAATAAGCGCTTTAAATGCGTCTTAGCTTATCAGTGACCAGTGGGATTGTTAAGTGAACAGTATACTGCATTTAAATTGCGTATTGGATATTTTAATACAAATGCTCGAACCCCCCACTCCCCCATCCCCTTCTCTAGACACAAAAAAGGCGTTAAGCTTAACCTTAACGCTTGCCTTTGATTCAATGGCAGTGACTAGCTCTTGCGACGCGCGAAAGCACCAACACCAGCAACGGCTAAGATACCGAGGATAGCAGAAGGTTCGGGAACTTTAACTTTTGGCATTTGTGTGAAGTCGTTGGTGATACTGTTAATGGAACCGGTGGGAGAATCGACCCGGTAAGTGTCTCTGACGAAGAGTTTCGTGATACCGGACGGAACTGGAACCATGTCACCAGAAGCACCCAACGCGGTCGTAGCCGTCGAAGTTCCGATTAACGCCGACCCATTGATACTATCTGACCAAACCATCTTCTCCGTAAAGATACCCGAGTTACCTGCGCCAGTTGCATCATAACCAATACTGAAATCTTTGAACATCTTCGCCGGATCAAGGATCTCGACCGTGTAATCTATGACGAAAGTACCTCCGGATTGGGTCAGAGCGGGACTTGGTCTGTAGTTGAAGGTGTGTCTGTCTATAGTCGGTGACAAGATTTGATCTATGAGAAGAACCCCGTTATTTATAGGACCAGACGTTGGACTGGAGGCGAGGAATGTGAAAAGCTTGTCTCCCACTAGGCAAGGAGCAGACTTGAAACCAGAAAACAGTTGTCCCAATGGTAGAGGACAATCCGCCGCCTGCGCCTGGACGGGGGCAGTATTGGCAAAGCCGAAAGCGGCAACGCTGCCAGCGATGGCAAGAGCACCGGTAGTTACTCGTCTAGAGATGTTTGTGATCATTTTAAGTGGTTTGTTACTTTTTATTAGGGCAAAGTACGTAGACTACGCACTCTAGTATAGTTATAACCTTGCACAGATGAAATGTCAAGTTAATGGAATGAAAAGAAAGTGAGATGCTCCCCAGTAGGGTGCGTTAGCGTAACTCACCAAAAACCTTTCTTTGTGGTGCGTTACGGCAATATTCAGAGCTTGATTTTTGCCCTAAAAACAAGGGATTGCCTAACGCACCCTACCCAACTACTAAAGACTTGTGTGATTTGAAGCGGTCAAGGAAGTATTTATGGTCACAGGTAAGCTAAAACGCAGATGATTACACCTCGACCTAATATTATGTCAAGACTAAAAGTTTTTCTAGTTAGGGTTTGCGGCAAAAAGTTTTTCGGTGGGGGCAGGGTGTGGGGTGTGGGGTGTTAGGGTGTTAGGGTGTTAGGGTTTTAGTTGAAATTCCCCATTCCCCCATTTCCCCATTTCCCCACTTCCCTACTTCCCCACTTCCCCACACCTTTGAAAGAGGATTTAGTATTAGTGGTAACAGCAGCTACCCAATTTTTTTTGGTATTTGCTATGCTGATTGTTAACAATTTGTAATCTTTGGGAAATTTCCTCAATACTGCATGGTCGTTTCTGCTACAATTCCACCCCTAGCTCAAGATACCCTCGCCCTGAAAGCGGTGTGGGCAAATGTCGGCTATGATAGTTGTCCCTACCATTACAATTTCCATCTCCACACCCATTGTTCCGATGGTCAAATGAGTCCCCAAGACTTGATGAGACAAGCGTTAGATATCGGACTAAAAGGATTAGCAATTACTGATCATCACTCGATCGAAGGTTATCGACAAGCCCAAATTTGGCTAGAAAATCAGCATTTAAAGAGTTCTCTACCCCATCTCTGGACAGGGGTAGAAATTACGGCGAATCTCTTAGAGACAGAAGTGCATATTCTTGGCTATGGTTTCGATCCTACTCATACCGTTTTGACTCCCTATCTGCAAAGAGCCAAACCGGAAGGAGATCTAGCTTTGGCCTCTAGAGTCATTAACAGTTTACAGCAAGCGGGGGCCCTAGTGGTTCTCGCCCATCCCTTTCGTTACCATCGCCCCGCGGCCGATTTAGTAGCGGCGGCGGTAGAATTGGGTATTGATGGTATTGAGGCCTTTTATGCCTACGGCAATCCCAAACCCTGGCTACCGAGTCAACGGGAAACCGAACAAGCACTCGCTCTTAGTCGTCAATATCAATTATTCGCCACCTGTAGCACCGATTCCCACGGTAAATCTTTATTACAGCGCATTTAGCCTGATCCCGGGATTAACTGTAAAATAACTAAATTGACTAAACTCGCTCCCTTCTCGATCGAGTGTTAGTTTTTTATGGCCAAAAACAGGGAAGTGGGGAAATGGGGGAATGGGGAAATGGGGAAATGGGGGAATGGGGGAATGGGGGAATGGGGAATTTCAACTAAAACCCTAAAACCCTAACACCCTAACACCCTAAAACCCTAACACCCTAACACCCCAACACCCCAACACCCCAACACCCCAACACCCTGAATGAAAGATTTATTCCTTTACACTTGCTGGTTAATTCCCATTTATGGCTTAATTGGTTCGATTTTAACCTTGCCTTGGTCTTTAGGCATTATTAGTCGCACCGGTCCGCGGCCGGCCGCTTATATTAACCTATTGATGACCGTATTAGGGTTAATACACGGAACGATCGCTTTTAATCAAATTTGGCATCGAGAGACGATTAAACTGACTTTTGAATGGGTAAAAGTGGCCGATCTTAGTTTATCCCTTTCGATCGAACTTTCTCCCGTCAGTTTGGGGACGCTGGAAGTGATTACCCTCATCAGTCTCTTGGCCCAAATCTATGCCCTTGGCTACATGGAAAAGGATTGGTCTTTGGCGAGATTTTATGGCTTAATGGGCTTTTTTGAGGCAGCTTTGGGGGGAATTGCCCTGAGTGACTCCCTACTATTCAGTTACGCTTTCCTAGAGATGTTAACGGTCTCTACCTATCTCCTCGTCGGTTTTTGGTATGCCCAACCTTTGGTAGTAACCGCAGCCCGAGATGCCTTTTTAACCAAGCGCGTCGGCGATATTATTTTATTGATGGGTTTGGTGGCTCTGTCCAGTTACGGAGAAGGATTGAGTTTTTCTCAGTTAGAAAATTGGGCAGTAAATAACCCTGTACCGCCTCTGACGGCGACTTTGTTAGGATTAGCCCTTATTGCTGGTCCAACGGGTAAATGCGCCCAATTTCCCCTGAATTTGTGGCTAGATGAGGCGATGGAGGGACCAAATCCAGCCGGAATCATGCGGAATTCGATCGTGGTTTCGGCGGGGGCCTATGTTTTAATTAAGCTGCAGCCGGTGTTTACCCTATCTCCGATCGCTGCCAATGTTTTAATAGTGTTGGGGACAATGACGGCAATCGGTACTTCTCTGATGGCCTTATCCCAAATTGATATTAAACGGGTTTTATGCCACTCCACCAGTGCCTATCTCGGTTTGGTCTTTATTGCGGTGGGATTAGGTCATGTGGATATCGCTTTACTAATTTTATTCTCCCATGCGATCGCAAAAGCTTTATTGTTTATGAGCGCAGGGGCATTAATTCTCACCACCAGTAACCAGAATATCACGGAAATGGGGGGAATTTGGGCAAGAATGCCGGCTACAACCATGGCTTTTTTAGGAGGTTCCGCGGGGATGACGGTTTTAATGCCCCTGGGGATGTTTTGGACATTAAAACGGTGGTTAAGTGGTGAATGGGCGATTCCTTGGTGGTTATTAGCGGTTTTAATCTTTGTTAATTGTCTTAGCATCGTCAATCTTACTCGGGTATTTCGTTTAGTCTTTTTGGGACAAACCCAAAGTAAGACCCATCGCACCCCTGAAGTGGCTTGGCCGATGGCTTTGCCCATGGTATCGTTGATTTTAATCGTTTTATTGGCCCCGATTATTCCCCTACGTTGGGATTTTTGGCTATCTTTCACCAATCCTCTCGTTAATAACCAGAGTTTTACTATTGTCTGGGGTTTTCCCTTGCTGATGGCCTCTGGAGTAATTGGCCTAGTTATCGGGTTAATGGTAGAGTTAAGACGAGCTTGGGCGAGACCAACCGGGTTAATACTGCGATTCTTGCAGGATTTGTTCGCTTATGACTTCTATCTTGATCGCATCTATCAGTTTACCGTGGTTTTAGCCGTGGGAAGCTTGTCAAAAATTACCGCTTGGCTCGATCGTTATATTATTGATGGTCTGGTTAATTTGGTCAGTTTAGCGACGATTTTTAGCGGCAGTGCCTTAAAGTATAATGTTTCCGGTCAATCACAGTTTTATGTCTTGACTATTCTATTCGGAATAGGGGGATTAATCTGGCTCTTATTAAACGGTCAATGGTCACTGATAACTGATTATTGGTCATCCCTTTTGACTCGTTGAACCCTGTGGCAACTTTTGCCCCTCTATTTTAACCTAAACATTGGGAATCTTCGCTAACATTCCTCAACTGGGCCCACAAGAGCGGCATCGCACTTAAAGTCACAGCTTCAATCAATCTGCATGGTGCGTTCCCAAAAATCGATCGGTGGAGCAGTAAGACCCCCATTAGGGAACGCACCCTACGGCTCTCTAACGTTTGAATTAACCAGCAATTATTGTAGGTTGGGTTGACGCAAGGAAACCCAACAAAGAGTAATCTTTGGGGTGGTTGGGTTTCGCTTTTTCAAGCGAGTTGAGCTATTTTCGACCCAGTATTGTTTCGCTCAACCCAACCTACGAGGCGAGGCGATCGCACTACAAGATCGGTGATCGCACTGTAGCCATGTTTTTGCCAGTTTTCTGCCCCGAAACAAGCTATAATGGTCGAAGGGTCAAATTTGAAAAATTTTGCCTCAAACCCTATCTGCGTAAGGACTTCAGGAGTTTGTGTCCAGTAGTCCATTGGTATTATATTGCTTTAACTCAGGCTGTGTAAGACTTTTAGCCATAGCTAGTATATTTATACGGGGGAAGTCCAGTTCTATCAGCAGCCGATCAATTTGATTCAACTCATGTTCTTTAAAGCCTCGGTTCTTTTCTAGGAAGACGGGAGCGAGACAAAATTTCGCAATTTGCTTATCCCTCTTGATATGTTAAAATTATGGTGATTAGGCTGATCAACTCCGCTTATGGATGAAAGCTTTGAATGGGATGAAGATAAAAATCTTTTAAACCAACAGAAACACGATGTTTCCTTTGAATTAGCCCAATACGCATTTTTTGACCCCAACAGAGTTATCGTACAAGATCTAGCTCACAGTCAAGAAAAAAATCGATTTTACTGTATGGGGCAAGTTAATGAAGGAATCATCACAGTGCGCTTTACTTACCGGGAAGGAAAAGTTAGAATTTTTGGAGCTGGTTATTGGCGAAAAGGACGTAAACTATATGAACAGCAAAATAACTTATACTGATGAACCAATGGAACTGGGACAAGTCGTTAAAGATTTTTTACCGCCCCCAGACCAGTTAGTTCCTAAAGGTAAAACCAAAACTAATCAAGTAACATTAGAATTAACAGAAGAAAGTGTAAGCTTCTTTAAATCTCAAGCAGATCGAAAGCAAATTCTTTAGGAAAAAATAATCGAATTACTGGTTGAACAATATGCTCATGAATGTATATCTGATGGTTAAACGCCTCATAAGAGCATTGTCTAACCGACATTATAGCTAACCTGAAAAAGGTGCGTTACACGCGCGTTTTCGCACCCTACAAGATCGGCATCGCACTTAAACTCACAGTTTCAATCCATGGGCATGGTGCGTTCCCCAAAAATCGATCGGTGGAGCGGTAGGAGCCAGATTAGGGAACGCACCCTAGAGCGATGGCGTGCTGCTACGCAGTGCCTTCGGCATCGCACTAAAATTGCTCCAGCAGCATATCGTACTCTGCATGGGAACCAACCCAGAACCAAATCACCGTATCATCCTCTAATTGACCGACAGCACGATAATCCCTATTGATGCGTGCAGAATAGATGGGCAGCTTTGGATGGACTTTCTTGAATCGCAAGCTGGGATAGCTTGGGTCTTCTTTGAATTGCCGATACGCTTTACGGGTCTGCTCTTGAATCGGTTTTGGAAGATCTGCAAACATCTCCCGAAAACGAGCAGTGGTACAAGACTTCACAACGTTTCTGGGTCTAATTCTTGAGTCTTGCCCAATCGATGTTCTGCCATTGCTTCGGCTGCTAGTTTAGCCAGCAAGTTTGGTGAGCGGGCAAAGGAGTCATCCCATCGCTGCTCTTCTTCGAGTTCTGCCAAAATTAGGGTTGCGATTGCGTCCTGTTGAGCGGTTGACAAGGTTTTTAATTGGGCGATCGCCTGCTCAAGTCGTTCAGTCATATACAACATCTAACGTATAGGGCTTAATATATTCTAGCTTTCACGTTGCTACAGCGATGGCGTACTGCTACCCAGTGCCTTCAGCATCGCACTCTACTTCAACGCTTCGATCGTAACTAAACCACCCTCAATTGCCTGAATTCGCAAATCGTATCCTCGTAATAGCTGCATCCCAATCAACGGAACCGTCTCTGATTCGTTGATGTAAATCTCACGATATTGCCCGTCCCAGATCACAAGCCCGATGTAAACTTCAAACGTGCAGAAAGTCCCATCGCCTAACGTCGCAAGATCTCGACCCTCCCAAATAAACCCTAACCTAGCAATTATGTCAGACGGCAAGGTGAGAAAACCCGAAAATCCTGTATCAATTACAGCATCTACTATCTGCGTTGTTTCATTGTTTCTGACTGCGATCGCTAACGTCGCCTCACACCGTTGATTTACACGACCTTGCATCATGGCTTTGTTCTCAGGCTCCTTGCGCCAAAGTGATCAACGGCTGAATGCCCAATGCGAACAAACCATGTCTGAGTATCAGGCACTCGTGCAGAAAGTTGCTTCGCTGCGCTTACCAAATCATCCGCTACTTCAAAAGCCCCTGTTTCAATGTCGATCGCCACAATTCTCCCCTGATTTCCCTCCTCGACTTGGGGACGTACCTGAGATTGATAAATCTCATTGCCACGTCGAGCAAATTCTTCTTTACTGTAGCGGGGTTGTCGAACTGTCATTGAAGCGACCCTGTGGCGACTTTTGCCCCTCTATTTTAACCAAACATTGGGAATCTTCGCTAACATTCCTCAACTGGTCCGACCAGAGCGGCATCGCACCTAAACTCACAGCTTCAATCCATGGGCATGGTGCGTTCCCCAAAAATCGATCGGTGGAGCGGTAGAAGTTGCATTAGGGAACGCACCCTACCAGATCGGCGATCTGCTACGCAGTGCCTTTGGCATCGCACTACCCAGTGCCTTCAGCATTCCACCTAAACTCACAGCTTCAATCAATGTGCATGGTGCGTTCCTCAAAATCGATCGGTGGAGCAGTAAGACCCCCATTAGGGAACGCACCCTACGGATTGTTTTACTACACATTATAGGTCAACTTTCTGCACAACACTCTCCAGAGTAACGATATAGATCAACTTTCTGTATATCACTCGATTTAGGCGCAATTGCAAGAAACTTTCCCCATATCACACCCAAAAGCGTGTTAGCCAGAAGAGCTTACTGCAAACAATCTCTTTTCAAGAGACTTATCACAGAAGCTTTCTAGAGTTCTAGCAAAGATTCTTAGATCTGACTGCACTTTGTCACAAAACTTCACTATTATTTTGACACTTTTAATAGTTGGAGCGGAAACATTGATCGCCAAGTCTGGTCAATTTTTGTCCAACGCATTTCAGGAAATGACCTAAATAAGTAGCTAGAGATAATTAATTACACATATTTAACCACCTGTTGCCTATTCTAACCAAGAAATTAATTTTGTCCTCTTACTTAATTACTGTTTATTTTGTAATTTTATCACTAATTCTTGGAAAGGTTGCCAATCATCTTTATAGGTAATTGCCTCCCAAACCGATTCGATTAGCGGTCTAAGTAAAGCGGTTTTAGGATTATAATGCGTTAAGGTGTCGCCAATTTGAGCCAAAGAATCTGGGGGTAATTGATTTAAGACCAAACTATATAACTCTCGCCAACGTTGCCAATCAGCTTTGGGTAAATCCATATTTTCAAGAATTAGAGAACTATTTTCTCGCCAACCGTAATTAAATTGTTCACTTAATTGATAGAAAAAGTCGTGATAACCGAGGCCAGTTTCTTGGAGAACTTCCACGGTTTTGCTGACCAGTAAAGCAGATTCGGGAGTAAAAATATCCTCAAAACCTAACTTTTTAAGCATCATTTTTTGATAATAAAAATTGTAATGCTGGTCATAGTTAGCCAAAGCCAGATCTAACTCTAACAAGGAGACGACCATGGCCAGGGGAGATTGCAGTAACTCTAGATTTAAACGACAGATAAAAGGCTGATTACCATAACTATAACGGCCGCCGTAGTCGAAATAGGCCGCCGTAAATTGGGGGTTATAGGAAGGAATAAAAGCGTAGGGACCATAATCGAAACTTTCCCCGGTAATTGACATATTATCGGTATTGAGAACCCCATGACAAAAACCGGCGGCCATCCATTGGGCTGCTAATTTAGCGGTTCTTTCAATCAAAGCGGCGTAAAATTTTAAATAGCGATCGCTATCTTGGGGATCGATTTCAGGATAATAATAAATAATCACATGATCGAGGAGTCTTTTAATTAAATCGCTACGTTTAATATGAAATAAACGCTCAAAAGTCCCAAAACGAATATGAGAATTACTAACTCGAATCATCACCGAAGATCGCGTCGGGGAAGGTTCATCGCCGCGCCAGAGGGATTCCCCCGTTTCCACCAAACTCAAACAGCGAGAGGTATTCACCCCTAAACCCCGTAAAGCTTCCCCGGCTAAGACTTCTCTAACTCCACCCTTGAGAGTTAACCTACCGTCTGCATGACGAGAATAGGGGGTCCGTCCCGATCCTTTCGTACCAAAATCGTATAATTTGCCATCAATACCCCTAACTTGACCGTAGAGAAAACCGCGACCATCCCCTAAAAAAGGATTATACTCGCCAAATTGATAACCGTGGTAACGCAGGGCTAAAAAAGGGGTCAGGGATTGAAATTTACCAAAAGCCTCGATAAAATGCTCATCTAAGCTTAATTCTGGCTGAATTCCCACCAAAGGTAATAAAGCATCATTGCGAAAACGAAGGATATGACGGGGAAAATCCGCGGCCGCGACTTGATCGTAGTATTGGTCCCCCAAGTCCTGCATGGCGCTTTCGTAAGGGAGACTGAGAAAGGGATTGGTGAGATGGTCTGTCATAGTGGTGGTGTCGATCGAGCGTTGAGGCGATAAAGTGGTAAAGATAGCCAAAAAATTTTCCTACTGAGACTATCAAACAGCGATGCCCGATTCTATTATGTATCAAGGGGACTATTTTCTTGTCCTTGAGGCCGATCAAACTGAACAATTCCAGACTCCCGACCAGTTGCGGGATAAGTTAAAAGATTTAATCACCGCAAAACCGGAGATTTGTCCCCGACAATTGGCGAAATTCTCTAGTTTTGAGGAAAAAGCTCTCTATCTGCGCGATAATTACTGTGAGTTGGACCTGGGTGAGAAGGGTTATTTACAATGGTATCTAGTGCGTTTGGAAAAATAAGTAAACCCGCTTTTTAACTTTTTACTTTCTAACTTGATCATTATGGGAGAAATAGAAGATTTACTGGCACAAATGAAGGCAGAATACCAGAAACGGGATCAGGAAAAACCGATGCCGTCCCCTTCTTCTCGCCAAGAAAAAGATCGTTCCCTGGCTGAATTTAAGGTTAATTATGCCAGCGATTCTTCTACCGATGCGCTTTTAAAAGCTTTAGCCTTAGAAAACCAAGAAAGGCAACAACAGGAGGCAGCGGAAAAAGAAAAAGCAGCGGCATTAAAAAAGCAGCGTAAGCGAGAAGCTTTAACTAGAAAGGCGAAGCAATGGTTAGATAAATTGGATGCTAAATCGGAGGAAGGACGCTGGTTTGAGGAGTTTTCCTATGGCTACGATTCTCCTTTAGAAGCGGCGATTACTTATCTAGAAGCTTTGGGAGAAGTGGACATTTCTAAATGATCAGGTCTAATTTAAAGTTGTGGGTAAATTTGCTTGGTCAAAAACTCGATTATGCCACCAAATATTATCACCGGCTAGAATATTTGTGCCGTAACGGGGAACGATGCCATAAACAGTGCCGGGGTCATAATCCAAAGCTTGACTGATGAGATTGTAGAGACGTTGTAGATCAAAACCCCGGGGGTCACAATGGGGATATTTTCCTTGATTAATCAGAAAACTATCCACGGCAAAATGGCTGACAATTTGCGGTAATTGTCCCGTTTGTAAGGCTGCTAGGAGATAATATTTCGCCGTTTGTTGGTATTGAAAATCGCTGTAACCGGGGAGGGGTTGCAAGCGTCCTTTGGTCAAACAGTGGGATCCCGGCGCTTGTACCAGTTCAATGTTAACACTGGAGATAACCCGACGATTTCTTTCGGCAAAAACTGGTCGCAAGCGATCGCAATTAGGGTGAGATAGCTGCTGACAAATCGCTTCTGTTGCCCATAATGCGGTGCTTTTTGCCCCATCAAAGTAATTTGTGGGATATTCTTTGACTAAACGCCTAAAGACGGCTTCTGAAGGCGTATTTAACCAAATTCTTGCTCTTTTTTCTAACTCAGGAGCCGATCGCGTACTCAAAGGAACACCCTCTAAAGCAAGTGCAAAACCCTTGACGCGGATAGTTTCTGGGGTAAGTTGCCACAGTTGACGCACTAATTGATCTCTGGTGTCTGCGGGCAGCATTTCGGCCGCTTGTTCATAAAAAGTGGCCGTGGGACGGTGACGTTCAAAAAAAGGCCGGGCGATCGAGTCTAAAATGTCTCTATCCCTAGAATTCTGTTTGCGGGGGATGTAAACATTGGGACCCAATTTCATCGGACCGCGAGCATATTTTTTCTGTTCTTCGATGTTACCCGCAGTCATACTCCAAGCTGTGTCGTGGAGAATAAACAAAGGGGTGCGATCGAGGGTTAATTCGGTTTCTGGCGGGGTAATTTGCAAAAATTCGGCGATTTTCTGCTTTTCTAACTCATCTAGGCTCTTACCGGCTAAATTCTCCCCCACAGTGGAGGGATTAAAAATATTTATGGTGGCAGTGGAAAGACTAGAGGTATTCAGTTTTAAAATCAGTAGGGACAAGACCAAGCTAATCACCAAAGAAGTCACTCCCGATCGCCATTGTTCCGGGGGAAAGATAGAATATCTAGGGAGAGAAAATTGTCTTGATTTTTGCCGTCTTTGTCGATTCATCGGACCCTTTTAACTCTTTCCACCCATTGTATTGACTTTCTCGAAAAAGGGAATTAATACTAAATCCGTTGAGCATAGGCTACATATCAGGATAGGCACTCTTGCAATAGGCAGCTTTATTCTCCCCACACCCCACACCCCACACCCCACTTCCCCACACCCCACACCCCACACCCTACACATAATTACTGAGGAACCATTGGGTATTAAAAGCTCGATCGCAGGATATTTCTAGTAATCTTAGGCCTGATTCTGGTAAAACTGCGATTTTTTGCTGAAAATCAGTCCAATCACTGATTAAATGGTAATCAATACCGTAGGTGTGACAGAGTTGGCAAAAGTCGATATTTTGGGGAGTGGCAAAAAATTCTTCAAAGGGAGGGTCAAATTTGGCGATCGGCAACATCTGGAAAATGCCTCCCCCCTTGTTATTGATTAAAATTATGGTCAAGGAGCCAACAAAATATTTTTTGATTAAAAAACCATTTGTGTCATGTAATAGGGCTAAATCTCCCGTTAATAGCAGACTAGGGACATTTTTATAAGCTATTCCTATCGCAGTGGAGAGGTTGCCGTCGATGCCATTGGCCCCGCGGTTAAAATAAGGACGAATTTGGCGATCGCTAGGCGGGTTAAAAAACTCGGCATAGCGAACAGGCATACTATTAGAGATAAAGATCGGGGTGCGGGGGGGGAGGTATTGGGAGAGCAGCCAGGGGATTTTACCTTCAATCAGTTTAGTTTCTGCTGCCAAAAGGCGATCGATTTTAAATCTGGCTTGCTGGTCGAATTTTTGCCATAATTGCCGATATTCTCGGTTATTATCGACTTTATCTGGGAATAGATCCCCTAATTGCTCGATATTTACCCTGAGATGTCCGGTTTTTCCCTGTAGAGGATCGTAATTATCGGGATGGGGATCGATAATCCAGCGCGGACAGTCGATTTCTTCTAACCAGGTCCGTAATTCTTTGCTGGTGGGTAATTCGCCAATTTGCAGGACAACATCGGGGGTTAATTGGGTTCTAAGGGCAGGATTCCGCAATAATAAATCATAGGTGGTGATGAGATGGGGATTTAACCCTGCATAGTTTCGCAGAGGAGATAAAGCTTCCGCTAAGACGGGATATTGTTGCGATCGGGCTAAATCAGCGATCGCCTGACAGTAACTTTCAGGGTTTTGCGGGGAAGCTAATCCCGCGATGATAATTCCTTTGGAGGGTAAAGAATTAATTTGGAGAATTGAGTGGTTAATGGCGATATTTTGCCGAGATATGTGGCTAAAAAAAGCCTCTTGGTCAAAATTAGCCTCTAAATTGTTAATTTCTAGATCGGGAGTTGGTGCGAGGGGATCCCGAAATGGTAAGTTCAGATGCACCACTCCGGGGACAGGATCGAGACAGCGCCACCACGCGTGGATGATAGTTTGACGGAGATAGCGTAAACGCTCGATATTGGCACTAGGACAGCTAATTTCCGCTTGCCAATTTGGATAATTACCGTAGAGTTTGACTTGATCGATAGTCTGACCGGCGTGAGCATGACGCAATTCTGGGGGGCGATCGGCGGTTAGAATTAATAAAGGGACATGACTTTCTTTTGCTTCAATGACTGCGGGATAAAAATTAGCCGTGGCAGTGCCAGAAGTGCAGACTAAAACCACCGGTTGATATAATTGTTTGGCTAATCCCAGGGCAAAAAAGGCGGCCGAGCGCTCGTCTAAGATGGGAATAGCTTCAATCTGGGGATGTCTTGCCAAGGCTATCGTTAAAGGAGTCGATCGCGATCCGGGAGAAACCACCCCTATCTTCAATCCCAAACGGGCCAATGTTTCGACTAAAATAGAACCCCAAAGTGTATTAAGATTGCGAAAATCGATCGACATTTATCAGTTCAGTGCAAAGGTTAGGGAACAATAAGATAAATTTAACATTGGCTGGAACCAGCCAAGAATAAGTTATTCCTGAGTCAGCGATGCAGAAGTTATTAAAAGAGGGCGAAGGCAATTAGTCCCTACAATAATATTATTGCGCCAATGGTAAGGGCGCATCGCCTGCGTCCAAAATGTCCTATAGATATTTCGACCAAATTGAGATGCACCCAGTTTTCAAGTTCCCTATAGCTAAAGCAAACTAACATCAATAGGTTTTGAAAATTTTCCCTTATGATCCTGATTACAGACCAAATTTCCCAGCGTATTTTCACCCACGCAGAATCCACCTATCCCGAAGAATGTTGTGGGTTACTCTTGGGAAAAATTACCGAAACCGCAGCCCAAGTGATCACCGTGCAAACCACAGAAAATAACTGGTCAGGTAATAGGAAAAACCGCTTTAGTATTGCGCCAGAAGTGCTTTTACAAGCTCAAAAATCGGCGCGGGAAAACCAGCTAGAAATTATCGGTATCTATCATTCCCATCCCGATCATGCCGCCATTCCCTCGGAAATTGATCGCCAATTAGCCTGGTCAGGATATACTTATTTAATTGTCTCCGTCGTTTCAGGACGAGCGATCGATTTACAAGCTTGGCAACTGGACGAAGGCGAACAATTTCAACCGGTAAAAATATTGTAGTCTTGTATGACTAGCGCTTCCCCCGCTTTCCACTCACCCGCAATCGATTTAATTGGGATAGGTCCCCTGTGGACAGGTTTTAGCCAACCTGGTTTTTACCCCGATCCTTCTGGGGCAAAAGTGCAGTGCCATGGACGATTATTATGGTTAGGAATAGGTTGCATCCGTGGGACGGAGAAAGCGGTCATAGATAGGGCAATTAGGGATGTTTTTAAGCGTTATCACCTCTCTTTAGCCGCTATTGCTGGTATCGCCACCCTTGACATCAAAGCTAATGAACGGGGTTTAATTGCCTATTGTCAAGAGCAAGGATTGCCACTAAAAACCTTTACTGCTGAGGAGTTGAGAGATATTAATGTCCCCAATCCCTCGGCTATTGTCAACAAGAAAGAAGGAACCCCTAGCGTCGCTGAAGCTGCCGCTTTAAAAATGGGCGATACTTTGCTAGTAAGCAAGCAAATAGAAGCCAAATCGGTGACGGTGGCGGTTTCTTTGGCAGCAAGGGAATATAGAGGATAACAAATCGATGCTTAAACAGGTTTTATTTCTTAGTAATGGTCATGGCGAGGATTTAAATGCTAGTTTAATTCTGGGGGAATTACAAAAAATTCAGCCCCAATTATCTATAGCTGCTTTGCCTTTAGTGGGAGAGGGAAAAGCTTATCAAAAATTGCCAGTACCAATTATTGCCCCCACTGCCACTATGCCATCGGGGGGAATTATTTATACCAATCCTTTGAATTGGATTAAGGATATTGGTGCGGGATTAATTAGTCTAACTATTCAGCAAATTCAGGCAGCTTTTAAAGTTAGCAAGGATTGTGATTTATTGATAGCAGTGGGGGATATCGTGCCGATTGCGATCGCTCGTTTAACCGGTCGTCCCTTTGTGGCTTTTATTGTTTCTACTTCCAGTTATTACGAAGGCACAATTAAATTACCTTTACTGACAGAATTATGTTTAAGATCGAAGAATTGTTTAAGAGTTTTTACCCGGGATAAATATACAGCAACAGACCTAGAAAATCGGGGTATTAAAAAAGCGATTTTTGCCGGTTATCCGATTATGGATGTCTTAACACCAACGGGTAAAGATTTAGAATTAGATAGTCAAATTCCCATGATTGCTTTATTAGCGGGGAGTCGTTTACCCGAAGCTTTGAGTAATTTGGCTTTACAGTTACAAGTCTGTGAGGAAATAGTTAAAATTAAACCGATGCAGTTTCGGGCTGCTATCATTCCTAGTATCAGAGAAACCGACTTAGAAAATTTAGCTAAACAAGAGGGATGGCATTATTTAGGAGCGGGAAAATTAGAGAAAAATGGGGCTTTATTGTGCTGTTATCGTGATGCTTTTGCCGATATTCTACACCATTGTGACGCTTGTTTAGCCATGGCGGGGACAGCAGTAGAACAAGCGGTGGGATTAGGAAAACCCGTCCTACAAATACCCGGATTTGGTCCCCAATTTACCTACCCTTTTGCCGAGGCACAAATGCGCTTATTAGGGGAATCGGTGATAACTATTGGACAGAAACCCACGGAGGTAAATTTATTTAAAAATGCCGCGGTTAAAATTATTGATATTTTGGCAGATTCTCGTTATTTACACAGATGTTTAGAAAATGGCAAAATTAGAGTGGGAGAGTCCGGAGGTAGCAGAAATATTGCCGAGGAAATTTATAGCATTTTTCAAAAGTAATGGCAGAGATAGTTATACTAAATCCGTTGAGTATAGGCTACATATCAGGAGAGGCAATAGGTAATCAGTCTTTAATAACCGGATTTAGGATTAAAATAAAATTATTGTACTATCATTACTCCCAGGGATGTTACCAAAATGTCTAACGAAACCGTTACTTATAGTCTTGAATCTGTCCTCAAGGAAATCAAAGACAGCATCAAGGAAGTTAACCAAAAAATCGATACCTTCCAACAGGATGTTAACCAGAAATTTGACAGCCTACAGAAGGATTTTAACCAGAAATTTGACAGCCTACAGAAAGATGTTAACCAGAAATTTGACAGCCTACAGAAGGATTTTAACCAGAAATTTGACAAAATCGACGAACGGCTAACTAAGCTAGAGGTAGGACAGGCAAAACTAACTGAGAAAGTCGATGGGATGGATAGAAGACTAGAAAAGCTGGAAGGAACCCAAAAAAATCAAGTTTGGACGTTAATTATTCTTTTAGGAGGGGCTATCGGCACGGCAGCGTGGCGATCCTTTTTTTCTGGCAATCCTTAGAAATATTGCCATAATACTAAATCCTAGGCAATAAATAATCAGTCTTTAATAACCAGATTTAGGATTAAAATAAAATTATTGTACTATCATTACTCCCAAGGATGTTACCAAAATGTCTAACGAAACCGTTACTTATAGTCTTGAATCTGTCCTCAAGGAAATCAAAGATAGCATCAAGGAAGTTAACCAAAAAATCGATACCTTGCAAAGAGATGTCACCCAAAAAATCGATACCTTGCAACAGGATGTTAACCAGAAATTTGACAGCCTACAGAAGGATTTTAACCAGAAATTTGACGGACTACAGAAAGATTTTAACCAAAAAATCGATACCTTGCAACAGGATTTCAACCAGAAATTTGACGGACTACAGAAAGATTTTAACCAGAAATTTGACGGACTACAAAAGGATGTTAACCAGAAATTTGACGGACTACAGAAGGATCTTAACCAGAAATTTGACAAAATCGACGAACGGTTAACTAAGCTAGAGGTAGGACAAGCAAAACTAACTGAGAAAGTCGATGGGATGGATAGAAGACTAGAAAAGGTGGAAGGAACCCAAAAAAATCAAGTTTGGACGTTAATTATTCTTTTAGGAGGAGCGATCGGAACAGCAGCATGGCGCTCTTTCTTTTCTGGTAATCCCTAGAAATATTACTATAATTTCTCACTTTATGGTAGTTATGAGGGGAAATTAGCAGATGTGAAACTCAGGTTAAAAATAAGGGATTCCTAACCCATCCTACCCCTAATTATGCTTTCCTCAACCATCTTTTTAACAATCGCCACAATGCCACTATGATCCCCCCAATTAAAACTAAAGGAAACATAACCACCCCCAGAAAGAAAGCAACGATTAAGGGATATTTTCGGGTTTCTAATTGCCGAATTTCATCATCGCAATCTTGAACATCCGCTGCTAACCCCAATGCTTGATATAATTCCTGCGCTTG
Organism: Microcystis flos-aquae FACHB-1344; assembly: GCF_014698375.1. Classification (NCBI taxonomy): domain Bacteria; kingdom Bacillati; phylum Cyanobacteriota; class Cyanophyceae; order Chroococcales; family Microcystaceae; genus Microcystis; species Microcystis flos-aquae. The sequence goes on from NZ_JACJSW010000203.1 coordinate 17,648, forward strand.
AAGATATGCTTCTTTCGCTTCCGATATACGTTTGAGTTTATAGTAGGTAAGTCCCAGATTAAACCAAGATTTCGCTTCAACCCCCCGATCACCGATTTCCCGAAGGATTGCTAGGGACTGTTGATAAAACTCGATCGCTTTTTGGTATTCTCCAAGGGATTTGTAAACATTGCCTAAATTATTGTAGGATGCCGCTTCAACCCCCCGATCACCGATTTCGCGTGTGATTGCTAAGGACTGTTGATAAAACTCGATCGCTTTTTGGTATTCTCCAAGGGATTTGTAAACAGCGCCTAAATTATTATAGGAAGTCGCTTCAACCCCCCGATCACCGATTTCGCGTGTGATTGCTAAGGACTGTTGATAAAACTCGATCGCTTTTTGGTATTCTCCAAGGGAAGAGTAAACATTGCCTAAATTATTGTAGGATTTCGCTTCACCCCCCCGATCACCGATTTCCCGTTTGATTGCTAAGGACTGTTGATAAAACTCGATCGCTTTTTCGTATTCTCCTAGGGAATCGTAAACATTGCCTAAACCCATGTAGGAATTCGCTTCACCCCCCCGATCACCGATTTCCCGATCGATTGCTAAGGACTGTTGATGAAACTCGATCGCTTTTTGGTATTCTCCTAGGCAATAGTAAACATTGCCTAAATTGCCGTAGGATTTCGCTTCACCTCCCCGATCACCGATTTCGCGTGTGATTGCTAAGGACTGTTGATAAAACTCGATCGCTTTTTGGTATTCTCCAAGGGAAGAGTAAACATTGCCTAAATTGCCGTAGGATTTCGCTTCACCCCCCCGATCACCGATTTCCCGTGTGATTGCTAAGGACTGTTGATGAAACTCGATCGCTTTTTGGTATTCTCCTAGGGAAGAGTAAACATTGCCTAAATTACCGTAGGATTTCGCTTCACCCCCCCGATCACCGATTTCCCGATCGATTGCTAAGGACTGTTGATGAAACTCGATCGCTTTTTGGTATTCTCCTAGGGAATAGTAAACATTGCCTAAATTATTGTAGGAATTCGCTTCACCCCCCCGATCACCGATTTCCCGATCGATTGCTAAGGACTGTTGATGAAACTCGATCGCTTTTTGGTATTCTCCTAGGGAAGAGTAAACATTGCCTAAACTGGTGAGGGATGCGGTATATTTCCAGTTGGTTTGCTCCTGCTGTTGTTGGTAAACAGTGACTAATTCAAGGTAATAATCCGCTAGGGTTTGATAATACCCCCGTCGGGTGAGAAAATTATTGATAGCACGGAGAATATCAAAAGCATTGTCGTACTCGGTTAACTGATAGCGATGATAGAAAATTTCTAGGTAAGGTTGCACATCGTTGAGGATTTCCCAGGAGTCGGGTTGAGCAATAGAAAGATAATAGGCGATCGCTTTTTGGTGTAATTCCCTTTGATCGCCGGCTTTGTATTGTGCATATTCCCAAACTAAAGGCTGAAAACTAAAAATTCGCTGGCGATTTTCCTCTTTTTCTTCTAATAATGATCGTCGCTGTAATTCTCGCAAATCTGCCGTGATCTCGGATAGTTCGATCTCCGGGTAATTATCCATCACTGCTTTAGCTGCCAGAGAATCAAATTCTCGGCGATAAATGCTGGTTTTAGTGAATAATTCCTGCTGTCTTTGGCTAAGTCGCTGAAAACTAGCATCTAAAACTAAAGCAATTCCCACTGTCTCTTGACGATGGCTCCCCACCACCTGCGGATCGCTCAAAAGTTGCGATAAATTTCCTAATCCTAAATCCGCTAACCTTTCTAAACTGGGGTTTTGCGGAAATTCGGCTAAGATTAAATCCGCCACCAATCGCAGGAGTAATGGATGACCATCCACCCGTCGAGAAAAGTTCTCTAGATCCCCTGTTATTTGCGATTCCGCTAACAATTGCGCCCCTTCAGGAGGTTTCAAACCTTTTAGCTCAATCCAACGGTTAAAACCCTTAGTTTTTGGCTTTTCTCTGGTGGTGACTATAATTTTGCTGGTGTCACCTTTTTCTATCCAAGCAGTGAAAAACTGCTGATAAAATTCATTATTCCAAGAACCATCTTCCCCTAATAAACTCTCTAGATTATCGATAATAATTAGGTGGCGATGGCGTTGCAATTGTCTGATTAAAGCTTCCTGTAAATCTATTTCTTTTTCGGGGACGGGATAACCAAATTCCGTCAGGAATTGGCGAGCTAAACCACTAAATCCGCCCAGATTTCCCGCTTCCCACCAAAAGCGTTTTGGGAATAAATCTTCATCGTCTCCTAGGGAAGGATCGAGGGTAATTTTCTCCTCAAAAATTTTACTAGCTAGGGTAGATTTTCCAATTCCTCCAACTCCTTTGATGCCAATCATCGCAACATTTTGATCAGTAAACCACTGCTTAATTTGGGTGATTTCATCCTTCCTTCCCTGCCAATGGACGAGACTTTTTCGAGCATCTCCTCCCTTGAAAGTACTCCTTTGACTACTGCGATTATTTTCTATTGCGTCTGCTGTTGCGTGCAGATCCGCCAGTCATTCAGGAGGGATTCCTAGATTTAAATTACCCTTAACTTCTTGAATGTTCAATTGTTGTTTAATATCTTTGTTTATTTGTGTACCAATTTGAGTTTTCGTTTCTGTTTGATTCTGATTAATTGTCATAATTTGTTGTGCTAGGGTTTGGATTTCTTGGGCAAAATTGAGATCTTTGAGCATTTCTACCTGTAAAAAAGGAACCACTTGCTGTTCAATCATCGCCTCGGATTTGGTTTGTTCGGCTGCCGCTAAAACCTGAGCGGCGGTGGGTTCCTTTTGTAACTTTTGCTTAATTTTTTGCCACAATTCTACACCTTTATCCATTGCTCCTTCCGTTAATTTACCGATAACAGCTTCAAAGGCGATTTTAGCGATTTCGGCGGCGGCTAACTCTGCTAACATAATTATCAATTGCGAGAATTTTTCGCCATTCTAGCACAACGGCAACAGCAGTTGTGGACGGTTTAAATGTTTGGTTGACTGTTCAAAAAGTAAAAAACAAAACTCTGATATCGTTGCCACAACAGGATTGAGATTAGAGCGAAGCGGACGCGCTGGTAAGCTAAGACATATTTAGGGTTTGCGGCAAAAAGTACGGGCGAAGCATTCGGATAGAAAATCTCCGGTTTCACCGATAGGTTATGCCCAAATGCTTCGCCCCTACAGGACGCGGGCCGATGAAGACGCAAAAATCTTGCACCTGTTTCGCTCGTAAAGCCACAAAACCCCTACCTTGCCTACATTTCACATTTATTCAGCAAACCCTATTTAAACTGCTTATTCTTAGATTAGCCGAATCTCCTCCAATTCCTTTACTGTTGCCTCTTGCCTCGTCTCAACAAGCAATTTAAATGCGCGGGCAGCTTATCAGTCCACAGGGGTTATTTGCGATCATGAAAATTAAGACATAGTTAAGCGATCGGGCATAACACACCATTGGAGCGGACAATATTGGTAGGTTTTTGTTGGGAGGGAAACGTGATCGTTTGCCCCTCAATTAAGCCGTTAGGCAAATACGAGATATTTGTTTTTTAGGTAAGTCTCAGCAATTTTAAAGATCACAGAAGGAGTTAAATATGTCAGAAGAAAATATTCCTATTCAAATACAAGATAGAGATAATGTACTTGCGGCTGATGACGGCATAGAATGGCGTTATGGAAAACGCCCAGATTATTCAGGAACGAATAAAACGTTGAGGGTGCAAAGCGAAAAACATCATCCCACTGGCTCCTTAGAAGCTATTGCACAGAATTTAGTAAGAACATTTGAAATGGAAGCCACTTACAAGCTAAATCCCAATCAATGGACATCGGTTGATATAGATCAATTTAGAATGCGTACTAACCACGGTCCGGAATATACAGTACAAGATATTATAGAACGCGGAACTTATAATTTATTTTTAGGCGAAACACCGGTTTATAGTTCAAAAGCTGAAGATTTTGAATCAGGTGCAGCCAGTTTTATGAATGCTTTTAAAACTGGTTTTGTTTGGGAAGTTATTGAGGCTTATAGCGGTCCGCCAAGAGTTATTTTTAAATGGAGACATTGGGGAACACATCAAGGAGAATTTAAAGGTCATGCGCCTACCAACAAACTAATAGAAGTATATGGCATTACAATTGCTGATGTAAATGCAGATTTAAAACTAACTTATGTCGAACATTTTTTTGATAATAGCCAATTTTTAGAAAAATTGGTTTCTGGCGGAAAGTGTCCAATGCACAGTTAGGAAATGACAAGGGTGGGATCACCCACAAATCTGCAAAATCCATCGGGTTACTTTTGATCCTCTAGTCATTTCATACTAAATCCGTTGAGTAACGCACAGAAAACGGGTTTCTCGGAGAAACCCGTTTTCTCCTCATGCACTCATGCAAAAAATTGAGGCACTTTTTCCCTGAAAATTAGGTAATTGGCCACCTCAAAACCGGTAAAACCCCACACCCCACACCCCACACCCCACACCCCACACCCTGTCCCCACGAAAAACTTTTTCAGCAGACCCTAGATGGTGTTGCTCACAGTATGTATGTATTATGACAATAGCCCTCTGATTGTTAACGATGACTATAATCCTAGAGAGGATTCTTTTTTTCCTATCACTGCATAGAAGGGATCAGCAACCATAATTCCTAACATTTGTAGGAAACTGGGGGTAGTAGCAGGACGAACGATCGCCTGTACTTCCCTAAATCCCGCCACCGATTTAAAATAGGATTTCACTAACGCTACCCGGCCTAAATCGCTATTATCGCGCCAAGCAGCGATCGCTTTTTGGTAAAACATCCGATTGGAAAAACTAACCACCACCAGACCATGAGGCTTTAAAATGCGATACAGTTCCGCAAAAATCGCCTCTGGATACTGCAAATACTGCACCGACACCGTGATTAACACCGCATCAAAAGAACTATCCCCTAGGGGCAATTTTGGCTGTGCATTGAGGTCTTGGACAAAATAACTATGCAAGCGGGGATTTTTGGCTAACTCCTCCCCATTCATCCCGTGACCTTCGATATGCTCAAATTCCATCTCCTCCGGTAAATGGGACACCCAGCTGCTCATCAGGTCTAAAATGCGTGTATTCGGCGATAAGATCTCTCGGTAGAGAGCGGTTAATCGATCGATAAAACCCTCATCCACGTGGGTGACGAAGCGGGGAAAAGCATAAAAATCGCTGTCTTTCGTCGGATCGAGTTTAGTTCTTTCTTCAGGTCGGAGCATTTTTGTCAAGTTAATTTTACTATTCTTAACATACCCCACGGACAGAAAAAAGGGTTAACCGAACTGGTCAACCCCTAGGCTTGGGAACGCGCTGTAAATCTTAGCTTTGAACGACTAGCTTAACGTTAGCGTTTTGCAGACCGCGCTGTTTCACTTCGGATAGGGTTTTGTTCACAGCGTATTTTTGGTTGATCGAGTTGATCAATTCGGTTTGATTGTGTTTTTTGGCTACACCCCAGAGGTCAGCGATTAAATCGAAACTGCCGTCGGTATTGCGGGACCAACCGAGATCATATTCGCCATCGAGAACAGCAACGATGTCGGAGCGAACCCGTTGACCGTTGTAACCACGAACATCAGCTTCGGTTTTTACGCTAATACCGAGGTCGCGGAGAGAAGCTTTGAGGATTTCGGCATCGGTGATTTTGGTCCGGAGAGTGCTAAAATGAGACATTGGAATTTCCTCTTTGTAGATAAGAATCAACAACAACAGATTGAGAGTTAAAGAGTGCCGCCAAGCGGCTTTTCGAGGCATTGCTAGTCCCTGAGAACTAGCCTTTCATCCCGTTGGGAGCGGGCGAAAGTCTGTTAGAACTCCAATCGCTGGTACTCAGCGACGGAGGCCGAAGCAGGTCGGGCGCGTTGTCTGGCCCAATCACGCAGGGCCGTCACCTGTTCGGTCATGGTGCGAGATAGGGGCAGAGTCGCCTTAATCGCCGCAATAATGTCCAATTGCGTGAATTCGCGATCTTGGGCGAAGGCCTCATACATGGCGGCAATCAGCGCCTGTTCTATTTCCGCACCGGAAAACCCATCGGATACCTTGGCTAACTGCTCCAAATCGAAGCGAGAAATGTCGGAGCGTCGTTTAGTCAGGTGAATATTAAAGATATCTTGTCTTTCTTCGGAATTGGGCAAATCGACAAAGAAGATTTCATCGAAGCGCCCCTTGCGGAGAAATTCCCCGGGTAGCCGTTCAATCCGGTTAGCTGTGGCCATAACGAAGACGGGTGAGGTTTTTTCCTGCATCCAAGTCAGGAAGGAGCCGAAGATGCGGCTAGAGGTTCCCCCATCGGAATCGGCGGATCCCGTGCCACCGGCAAAAGCTTTATCTAATTCATCGATGAAAAGAATGGCCGGAGAGATGGATTCGGCAGTTTTTAGGGCATTACGCAGGTTAGCCTCAGACCGTCCCACCATGGAACCATCGTAAACCCGTCCCATATCTAAGCGCAGGAGCGGTAAACTCCAGAGGCGCGAGGTGGTTTTAGCGATTAAGGACTTACCACAGCCTGGTACTCCTAAAATTAGCATTCCTTTCGGTTGGGGGAGTCCGTAACCTCTGGCTCTTTCTGTAAAGGCATTTGAGCGCTGTTTTAACCATTTTTTTAATTCTTCCAGACCACCGACGGCGTTGATGGTCTCGTCTTCTTCAACGTATTCTAAAATTCCGTTGCGGCGAATCAGTTGTTTTTTCTCGGAAAGGACGATTTCTACCTCGTCTTCCGTCAATTTGTTCGCTTTTACATGGGCTTTGCGGTAAACTTTTTCGGCTTCATCTTTGGTTAAGCCTAAGGCCGCTTTCAGGAGTTTTTCCCGGACCTCTGTGGTGGTACGACGATTTTGATTTTTGCCTAGGTGTTGCGAGAGAACTGTATCTAACTCTCCCATGTCGGGCAGGGGAAAATCTAGAACTACTACGTCTTTCTCTAGTTCTATGGGGACTTCTTGCAGGGGAGACATTAAAATAATGATTTTTTCGGTTCCTTTAAAGCTTGCGATCGCATCTCTCAACCAGCGAGTGACTGGAGCGGAAGTGATGAACGGATGCAGGTCTTTAAATATATAGATGCCCGCTTCCCGTTGACGCACTACCCATTCGATCGCCGCTTCTGGCGACACGGTATTATGTTGATTGGTTTGGCGCGGTTGACCCTGTTCGATCATGCCGTGGGTGACAGTCCAGACAAACACCCGTCGATGTTGTGTATTTAGTTGGGCTATTTTGCTGATGGCTTCTTCCGCCCTTTCCTCCTCGGAGGTGACGAGGTAAATCAGGGGATACTGAGCCTTGACGAGAATTTCTAGCTCTTCTTTCATAACATCGACCCTATTTGTGGTAACGGTTTTGACCTTGGGCGGCTACCGAGAGTTTAGCAGGGAACTAAGGCTGCTTCTCCCTCTGCGGTTCCTTGAGCGCCAACGGGTTCGGGAACTTCGAGCGGGAACTCGTCGCCGACTATTCCGGGCTGGCGTTTGATTGACCTTAGCCGATCTTCTTTCATCACTAAGGCGGCATCACACTCGGGACAGACATGAACCTGATAGGTTTTGCCATAGGCGGCGGCTTCGATTTCTTCTACCTTTTCGGGGTATTTTAGGTAGAAAGCGATCGCTTTTTCCACCAGCCCTGACATCGATTCTTCATCGATTGCGGCTCTTATTTTTAGTTGACGATGGACTCCAGGGGGAAGGTACAGTGTGACTTTTTGCTTGTCTTGCATATCACTAAATTGGTTTACCCGGGTATGTGTCCTTACTATAACCACTGTCTTTCCCTCCTGTCAAGATGGTAAGCTGTTATAACGGCATAATTGTAACATTTCTTTACAATTGTTGGAGAAGTGGGATGGGGAAGTGGGGAAGTGGGGAAGTGGGGAAGTGGGGAAGTGGGGAAATTGAACTAAAACCCCAAAACCCCAACCCCCAACACCTAAAACCTGTCTCCTGTCTCCTGACTCGGAGAATACTGACTCCTGAATTGAGCAAACCCTAATTACTATTGATGCGACTTAAAAAGGCTTGTAGGCGCTCGCTGTGGGGATGATTAAAGAAGGTGTCGGGATCGCCTGCTTCTTCGATGACACCTTGATTAAAGAACAAAACCTTGTTAGAGACCTCCTTAGCGAACTGCATTTCGTGGGTGACGACTACCATAGTCATCCCCTCATCGGCCAATTGACGCATAACGTTTAACACTTCCCCGACTAATTCCGGATCCAGGGCCGAAGTGGGTTCATCAAATAAAATCACCTCTGGTTTCATGCAGAGACTGCGAGCGATCGCCACTCGTTGTTTTTGTCCTCCCGATAATTGGTCGGGATAAACATCGGCTTTTGGGGCCAATCCCACCTTTTCCAGATAATGAATTGCCGTATCTTTAGCCTCATTTTCCGAGTGGTGTAACACTTGCTTGGGGGCCAACACCAAGTTTTGTAAAACGGTGAGATGGGGAAAAAGATTAAAGTGTTGAAACACCATACTTACCCGGCTGCGTAAGTTGCGGAGGACTGATTGATTTAACTTCGGGGAAGAGATGTCAATCCCCATCACCTCCAAGCGGCCACCGTTAATTGTTTCCAAACGATTGAGACAGCGTAAAAAGGTACTTTTGCCGCAGCCAGAGGGACCGATTACCGATACCACATCCCCTTGATAAAGAGTGCCTGTAACTCCTTTGAGTACCTCTAAAGAGCCGTAACTTTTGCGTAAACCTTCACTGACAATCACAGGGGTAGTAGTGGTCATGATATCCTCTCGTAAAAAATTTTACATTCTGTCTGTACAAAGGTATCGAGATTAGTTTCTGCCAGATTGTATCCTTGACGACATTTTATCAAGAGGAATAATCATAATACTCAAATAGTCTCTCTACATCTGTCTTGGGTGGGAAGTAGGACGAAATTACTAACTTAGTTGAGCGAAAAAATCAAGGAGAAACAATTAAAAAATGATTAAATTTTGGCGAGGGCGGGCGGTACAGAGAGTTATCTTTGCCTTGTTAGGATTAGTCTTGGCGCTCGGATTAACTGTTATTCCGGCTTTTTCTCAGACCCCTCCTAATCCTTTTCGAGTCGCCACAGAAGCAACTTTTCCGCCCTTTGAATTTCAACAAGGGGGACAATTAACTGGGTTTGATATCGATTTAATGCGGGCGATTGGCAAGGAAGCCGATCTCAACATTGACTTTAGAAATTTACCCTTTGATGGCATTATTCCGGCTCTACAAGCGAGAACAGTGGAAGCCGCTATTAGTGGCATGACTATCACCGCCGAACGCGCCCAAGCGATTTCTTTTTCTCGACCTTATTTTAGGGCTGGTTTAGCGATCGCTGTTCGGGAAGATAATAAGACAATTAAAAATTTTGAAGACTTAAAAGGCAAAAGAATTGCCGTCCAAATTGGCACTACGGGAGCCTTAGAAGCGACAAAAATACCGGGGGCAACAGTTAGTCAATTTGACTCGGCGGCTTTAGCTTTGCAGGAATTAATTAATGGTCGAGTTGAGGCGGTAGTTAACGATAAACCCGTGACTTTGTATGCAATTAAACAAGCGGGTTTACGGGGAGTAAAAGTGGTCGGAGAATTATTAACGGAAGAATTCTATGGCATTGCTTTACCCAAAAATTCCCCCTATCTTCAGTTAATTAATGATGCTCTCGGTCGAGTCATAGAAAGTGGTCGGTACGATGCTATTTTTCGGCAATGGTTTGGAGAAAAACCGCCAGAATTACCCTTAGTTGCCCCAGCTTTAAATAATTTACAGGAATCAAGTTTTAACTGGGGAGAATTATTCTATAACCTGATTGTGAAAGGGGTTCCCTGGACAATTCTGTTAACAGTTCTGTCTTTTCTGTTCGGGTTAATCGGCGGAACTTTAGTGGCCATTGCCCTGATTTCTCCCTACAAATGGTTAAAAATAATTTGCCGCATCTATGTGGATTTCTTTCGGGGAACACCGATGCTGGTGCAATTATTCTTGATCTATTTTGGTTTGCCAGGGTTGTTCCGAGAAATTGGCTTAAATATCGACTTAGATCGTTTACCGGCGGCCCTATTTGCCCTAAGTTTAAATGTGGCGGCCTATTTAGCTGAAATTATGCGCGGCGGTATTCAATCGATCGATAATGGTCAATGGGAAGCTTGTTCTAGTCTAGGAATGTCCCCAGTGCAAACCATGCACGAGGTGATTTTTCCCCAAGCTTTTCGCCGGATGTTGCCACCCTTGGGGAATGAATTTATCACCCTAATTAAAGATACCAGTTTAGCGGCAGTAATCGGTTTTGAAGAGTTATTCCGGCAAGGTCAATTAATGGTAGCCACTACCTATAAAGCTTTCGAGATTTATATCGCTGTTGCTGTAGTTTATTTGGTTTTAACTACCCTTTCCTCTGTGGTATTTAAGCGCTTAGAGATTTATATGGATCCCCTACATAAATCTAAACAGGAACAGAAAGCTTAGGGGCAAGAGATGGGAACTGATAAGTAATAGGGCAAAATTAACTTCTTGGTTAGGATAGGCAAGAGGCAAGAGGTAGTTAAATATGTGCATTTAATTGTGTCTAGCTACTTACTAAATCCGTTTTTAATGGTATGATTGACTCCCGATCGAACTTTAAAAACCCACTTGCCACTTGCCACTTCTCAATCCCCACTTTCCTATCCTCTTTATAAATCTGGTTATTAAAAACTGATTATTTATTCCCCCTTTTGCATGAGTGCCTGTCCTGATATGTAGCCTATACTCAAGGGATTTGTGCGAAACGTTTAGGCATGAAATAAGGTTGAAATACCTGAAATAACCGCCTAGTAAGGTCTTCAGTCCCCTGACTGAATCTAATAGGTCAACCCTGACCAACCTTA